>DASCOP010000069.1:0-2492 GCA_036012065.1 Fidelibacterota bacterium | reverse complement strand
AGATTCTGCAAAAGCAAAATATACAAAAGGTAGAAATCATGATATGTCAATAGAAAAGTCTATTGACGCAATTGATAGTGTTGAATTAGATATTGTAATTGAAGCAACTGGTACACCATCCTCAGGTGCTGATGTTGCAAATAAAGTTCTAAATAGAGGCATTAATTTAATACTTCTAAATGTCGAAACAGAAGCAACAATAGGTCTGGCACTGAATCAAGAAGCAAAAAGAAATAATTCTATAGTAACAGTTGGAGATGGAGATGAGCCTGTTGCTGCTGTTGAGTTATATAATTTTGCTAATGAAATAGGAATGGAAGTTATTGCAATTGGTAAGGGAAAAAATAATCCATTTAATACTTTTGCCACTCCCGAACTTTTAAAAGATGAAGCAATCAAAAAAAAGATGAATCCATATATGCTGACAAGTTTTGTTGACGGGAGCAAGACAATGATTGAAATGGCAGCCCTTGCAAATTATCTTGATTTCAATATAGATATTGAAGGCATGCATGGAGCGGAAGCAACATATGAAAATTTAAATTCAATTTATATACCAAAAAAAGATGGTGGAATACTTAACAATAGAAATATTGTAGATTTTGCTTTTGGTATAGCACCCGGTGTTTTTGCAGTAGTTTATTCCGACGACGAGTATGTTAATTATGAGATGGAATATTTGAAGATGGGCAAAGGACCATATTGGACTTTAGCGAGACCGTATCATTTAACTAGTTTAGAAATCCCAAGGACCATAATGAGCTTAATTGTAAATAAAGAAACCAAACTTAGTGCTGAGCATTGGAATGTAGAGGTTGTAGCTCACGCAAAAGAAGACATCTTACCTGGTACAAATTTAGGTTCAATTGGGGGTAATTTAATATATGGAAAAGCAATGGAAGCAAATAAAGTTAATAACCTATTACCTTTAGGGATTGCTGAAAATAATATAGCAAATAATAAAATAAGAAAAGGAGAGCCATTAGCTATTGACGATGTGACTTTAGTAGAGAACCATCTTTATAGATATTGGAAAAAACAAATTGATTTAATAAAACTTAGTTAATTTATTTTTTAGTTATTATTAAATAGGAGAATAATGAAAAAAGAAACACATAGAGAAGGCTCATCTAAATTAAAATCAGAGCTTGTAGAGATGCATAAACCTGTGTCAAAAGGTTCTGCCACATATGCCTTACATTTCAAAACAGAAGAGACAAATCAGTTTTGTGATTTTACTGATGATATTGTTTCTATTGTTTCTAACTTAAACATAAAGCATGGATCAGTGAATATATTTACCCCACACACTACAACAGCTATTCTAATAAATGAATCTGAGACAGGATACATCAATGATTTTAAAAGAAAAATAGAAGAATTAATATCTTCTGATTCTTATTATGAGCACGATGACTGGGAAGTCAGAACTGAGAATATGCAAGAAGATGAAAATGTTAACGGTAGATCCCATGTTAGAGGTTCAATTGTTGGGACTACTGCTATTACACTTCCTATTGTTGACGGAGAAATCTTACTTGGACGCTGGCAAAGAATATTCTTTGTTGAATTAGATTGTTCAAGATCAAGAAGATTATTTGTTCAGACTAACGATATAAGTTAACCTTTAATATTTAAAAAATATTCAGGTTCTTCCCCTATTTTCCATTTTATATTACACCCCATACTTGGTAGTTGAGGGTTTGGAGGATCACTGTTCTCCAATAAAGAGTCAACAGCACTGCGTAAAGATTCTCCAGTAACAGGTATATCATTACCAGGTCTTGAGCTATCTAGTTGGCCTCTATAAAATAATTCCTGATTATCTCCAAACAAGAAAAAATCTGGTGTACATTGAGCTGTAAAGTTTTTTGCAACTGATTGGTCAGGATCAACTACATATGGAAATTTATAATTAAGCGCGGAAGCATATTCTTTCATCTTCTCAAGACTATCTTCGGCGTATTTCTCCTGGGTACTGTCATTTGAATTAATACCTATAACGCCAATATTTTTTTCCATTAACTCATTTGTTAAATTAACTAATTCCTCGTTTACATGTTTTACAAAAGGACAATGATTACAAATAAACATTACAAGGATGCCTTTTTTGTTTAAGTAGTCATTATTTGTATATTTTTTTTCATCAATTCCTAGAAGCGAAAAATTAGGCATTTTTGTCCCTAAAGAGAGCATTGTTGATTGTACATCCATATCAATAATCAATAATAATAGGCTTTTAATTAAAAACATAAGGATAAAGAGACTAGTTGTAATTTTTTTTGGTTACATGGTTAGCTCAAAATGATTCATCCTAAAACCATTGGCAAGAGAATAGCCAATATAATAGACGTGTCGTAAAATTACGGCAATTAATCAATCAAAGGAGATTGAAAAATGAAAGAATCCATACAACGCGTTGGTGGTGCTATGGCAGGAATGGTTATTCCTAACATTGGTGCTTTCATCGCTTGGGGTTTGATTACAGCACT
>DASCOP010000068.1:0-3159 GCA_036012065.1 Fidelibacterota bacterium | reverse complement strand
TCCAACCCTTCTTCATCTTTCTGTCTAGGTAATAACATTCTTGTTTTTAACCGTAATAGCAGAGATGCCATAAAAAGAAACTCTCCGGCTACAGAAACATCTAATTTTTTAGCTGTGTTAATTACATCAATATATTCAGATGTAATTTTAGAGATTGGAATATCATAAATATCTATTTTATCTCTTTTGATAAAATATAGAAGTAGGTCTAAAGGTCCTTCAAAATTCTCTAACTTTATATTAAACACCAGTTAGACCATGCCAATAGACTTTTTCACATTGGATAGAGTTTCAGATGCAATTATTTCAGCTTTTTTGCTTCCTAAATCCATTAAATCAAAAATATCATCCGGGTTATCTAAATAATTTTGCTTAAGAGCTCTTTGTTTGGAGAAGTAATCCATAACATGATCATATAATTCATTTTTTACACTCATATACTTCAAACCTGGAGTAAGATATCTATCTTTTAATTCATTCTTCCCCTCTTCATCTAAAAATAATGAATATATTTTGAAAAGAGGGGTGTCTATATCTTTCGGTTCATTTAATCCAGCAGAGTCAGTAATAATATTCATTATTTGATTCTTAATGTAATCTTCGTTACCAAAGATTGGTATAGTATTATTATATGATTTGCTCATTTTCTTACCATCAATTCCAAAAATGATTTCATTATTTTCACCAATATCAACTTCCGGAATAGTAAAAACTTCACCATGTGTATTGTTGAACTTAATAGCAATATCTCTTGTCATTTCTAAATGCTGCTTTTGATCTTTTCCAACAGGAACAATATCAGATTGAAATGCTAAAATGTCTGATGCCATTAATACTGGGTAAGAAAATAAGCCCATATTTGGACTGAGACCATTTGCAACCTTATCCTTGTATGATGTTGATCTCTGCATTAAACCTACACTTGTAAAATTAGATAATATCCATGTTAATTCTGTAACTGCTGGAACATGAGATTGGACCCATACCGTAGATCTTTTTGAATCAAGACCTAATGCCAATAAATCAGAAAATGCATTAAAGGTATTTTTTTCTAACTCTTCTTTATTGTTAATAGATGTCAAAGAATGGTAGTTCGCAATAAAACAAAACAAATCTGAAGAATCTTGAAAATCAATCATTCTTCTAATCATACCAAAATAATTTCCGATATGTAATAAACCTGATGGTTGTGCTCCGCTTAATATTCTCTTTTTTTTCATTTTAATTTCTGTTGATAAATAAATAATCTTTCCAGCCTGCATTCCTATCTTTTACAAACTGATTAAAGTACATGAATCTATTAGGTTTTTTTGGTTCTTTCATCAATTTCATTTGCGCTTCTTTTGGTGTCCTATTTCCTTTTTTAGCATTACAAGGAGAGCAAGCTACAATAAGATTGTCCCATGTATCAGATCCGCCTTTGTATTTTGGCACGACATGATCTACAGTTAAACTTGATTTTGATCCACAGTATTGACAGGATGAATTATCTCTAAGTAATAGATTTTTTCTGTTTAAAACTACTTCCAAACTGTTGTACCGTACATATTGCTTCAATTTGACTACACTAGGAACTTTGATTCTAGTAGATGGAGAATATATATACTGATCATAGTTCATTAAAACATCAACTTTATTAAGAAAATATAAACATAAAGCCCGTTTGGAAGAGCAAACTGCAAGCGGTAAATAGCTAGCATTTAATACAAGAGTAACATTGTTATTGATATTTAAATTTGAATTATTCTTCTTCATTATTATGAATTTATGAAAATAATCATTCACATTTCATAAAAATAACATTAAGATTATACAGAGTAAATGTAGGGAATTCTCGAATGTTTAATCAGTTAAATATTAGTTTAGCTATTGATAATCTTCTTGATAAAATATTTCAATCTACTTTGAACTATCCTGAGCCAGGTAGAAGTATAAAGTTGACAACAGAATACAATCTTTAATCATCAAATTCCCAAACAATCCCAAAAGATAGGAAGCTGTTCATTGGATTGAATAAGGCGTGATTATTAATAGAATATTCTCCATCAAGTGGTAATCGATCTAATCCATTTTTTAATTTTACTATTAATAAAACATCTGCAATTGATATATTTAAGTCTAATCCAATGTTATAACTTTCGTCATAATGCACGCTATTTGATGTTGGCATATTTCTAAAATAATCAAAAGAATATCCTGATTCATTTTTAGATAAATATCTAAAGGATAATTTTCCATCAATACCAAGTTTTTGATCAACAAATGAAGTGTTAAAATAATAGTTTACATCAATAATATCGGATCGATTAGAGCTAATGAGACTATCATAGAAATTATGATAGTGTATTATATCAATTTTACTTCTTTTTGTAGGTACTTCAATTTTTGTTTCTAATGAAAGCATATCATCTGAAAAAGAAAAATATCCATTAAGACCAGGTGTTTCTATAGTAGAAATATCATATCCTTCTAGATTATTAGCACTGATAAACTTAAGATTAGAGTTAAAAGAAATCTTTCTGTCAATACCATAGCTTAATACTAATGAATCCCAATTTTGTATCTCTTCATCATCTGAAAAACTATAAAACATTTCTCCAAATTGTTGTTTATCAAATAATATCATATTTGATTTGTTCTTCCTAGAAACAGATAATTGAACTACTCCAAATACAGCTCCATAATTAATAGCAGGAACTACTTTTTCTGAAATATAGTCAATGCCATAAGTGAAATTTCCAAAAGGAAATTGGTTGCTATTTGACAATTGTAATATATTTCTACTATAGCCTCTTTGAGTGCTATGATCAAAATAATATGTATTATCAATAAAAGACTTTAGAAATATATTTTTCTTATTATTAGCACTGAAATTTAATCTATTTTTTTCAATATCTATATCTTGAGCAACAAAATATTCGGCAATACTCCTTTCATCAGACTTGCTAATATGATTTAATTCGATATTATAATCCCAGCGATTTGCTATAAAACTATCTCCAACTGTTATTGATAGAAAATCAGAGAATTCAATATTCATGGAATTATCTATTAAAGATTCATTGTTAAACAAAAATTTTGAATCTTCTCTAAAATAGCCAGTCGATAAATAAAAATTATGTTTTGAAAGGATGGTATTGTAATCAATCTTATAGAATA
>DASCOP010000067.1:0-1631 GCA_036012065.1 Fidelibacterota bacterium | reverse complement strand
TCTTGTAACGTTAATTTGATTATTATAGAAACAAGCAACTCCAGCAGAATCGTATCCGCGATACTCTAACTTTTTTAATCCTCCCAATAATATTGGGAAGCAGTTTTTATGGCCTTTATACGCTACTATTCCACACATGACTTCGTAATATATCAAGTAATACTGTTACTATCCTCTTTTTTTATAACCTGTGAACCGGGAGGATTAAAAAAATATGCTAAAGCTTCTTTAATACTATTTGCATTATACATATCACGAAACAATGATTGCCATTCCATAAAAGTTATCTTTACTGGATCATATGTTTCAACATTCTTCACTAAACCATATTTAACTGGTGCACGTTCTGGTTCAAAAGTACCAAAAATTCGATCCCAAACTATAAACACATTACCATAATTCTTATCAATATACTCTGGATTAGAACCGTGGTGAACACGATGATGAGATGGAGTATTAAAAATCCATTCTATAGGACCGAGAGTTCCAATCATTTGTGTATGCCCAACTACTCCCCAAAGAGTACTCAAGACACCACATACTGCAATCATAGTCGGGTCTAAACCCATTAATGGTAAAACAATAAAAAAAGGTATTTTAGAGATAGGTCCAAACCAAGCTTGTCGGAAAGAAACAGCAAAATTCATCTCTTCGCTTGAATGGTGACTCATGTGCACTGCCCAAAGAAAACGACTACGGTGAGAAAAGCGATGGTAAAAATAAAAAACTAAATCAATTAATATAATAGTCATAAGCCAGAGAGACCAAGTTGGTAGGGTTCCAATTAAGTCAATAATACGAAATTGATAAAGATAGAAATGCAGACCCAAAGTACCACCTTTGATTAATACATGCGTCACCATATTACCTAATAAAAGACCGATAGTAGCTAAAGTATCACCTACATTATAATATCCTTTTTGCTTCCAATGTGAGAAAATCGCCTCAATTACTATTAATAATAATACTGGTGGCGCTCCAAGAGCAAAAGCTTCATTTACTGTTATAGAAGACATACGTTATTTATCTCTTACTAAATTTAAGGTCATTTTTATGTTTCCTCTATCACCATATTTATCAGAATCCAATGCTATTTCTTTGAACCCATATTTATCATACAAGTTCCTTGCTATAACTAAAGAGCTATTTGTAATTAATATAATCTGAGTTGCATTCCTATCTTTTGCAAAATCAATACAATTATCCATTAATTGATTGGCTATTCCAAGTCTACGAAATTTTTTTGCTACTGTCATTTTTGCTAATTCAAACATAGTATCATCTATATAAACCATTGCAGCAGTAGCAATTACCTTATTATCTTTAATAGCAAAAAATATTTCTCCTCCTTTATCAATAATATATTCTTTAGGAGTCGACAAATCATTGATATCTGACTCCTCTAATTCCCAAGATTCTTCAATCCATTCTTTATTAAGAGAATAAAATGCAGAAGTATATTCTCTTTTAAATGATTCAATTGATATCAAACCTTCTTTACCTCTGATAATTAATTTGGCCAGTAAATATATTCATCGCCTTCTTCATATTCTTCACCAGTATGCTTATCGATGAGCATTGGAACATTAGCAACGCTTGGCCATAATGGCTCTGCTTGTTCTAAATTATGT
>DASCOP010000066.1:0-7380 GCA_036012065.1 Fidelibacterota bacterium | reverse complement strand
ATAACTATCTGGGATTATCGAATAATAATGATATAAAAAAAGCAGCTATTGAAGCAATTGATGAGTGGGGTTTTGGGCTAAGCTCAGTAAGATTTATTTGTGGTACTCAGACAATTCATAAGGAATTAGAGGAGAAAGTTAGTGAATTTCATGGAAAAGAAGATACTATCCTTTATTCTTCTTGCTTTGATGCAAACGGTGGATTATTTGAAACAATTTTATCAAAAGAAGATGCTGTTTTTTCCGATGAACTGAATCATGCTTCTATTATAGATGGCATAAGATTATGTAAAGCAGAAAAAAATCGTTACAGACATGTAGATATGGATCACTTGGAAGAATTATTGCAACAATCTAGCGCTCGATTAAAATTAATTGCCACAGATGGAGTGTTTAGTATGGATGGAGTGGTAGCGCCATTAAAACAAATTGTTGCATTAGCAAAAAAGTATGATGCGATGATTATGGTTGATGATTGTCATGCAACAGGATTCCTAGGTAATCAAGGAAGAGGAAGTGCAGACTACCACAATGTTTTGGCTGATATCGATATTATCACTTCAACATTTGGAAAAGCATTAGGTGGCGCTTCTGGTGGATTTATATCATCATCTAACGAGATTATCGAAACTCTTAGACAGAAATCTAGACCTTACTTATTCTCAAACAGTCTTGCTCCTCCACTGGTTGCAGCATGCATCAAAGTATTTGATATGATTGAAAATGATTTTAGCTATAAAAAAAGGCTGGAGAAAAATACAATGTATTTTCGTCAAAAAATTAAGGAACACGGTTTTGATATCAAAGGTACTGACCATCCGATTGTACCTATTATGATTTATGACGCAAAAAAAGCTGTAGAAATGTCTGAAGAGTTGCTGAGAAAAAATATATATGTTATTGCATTTTCATACCCAGTAGTAGGTAAAGATCAAGCAAGAATCAGGGTTCAACTTTCTGCAGACCATACCCAAGAACAACTGGACCATGCATTAGGTGCATTTTATGATGTTGGAACGGAGTTAAATATAATTTAAAAAAATAGTGAAAAAGTATTTGAAAGTATTAAATTCTTTTCACTTTAAATGATATAAAATATGAACAATACATTAAGAACAAGATTACTATTAATTCTATTTATTTTTGGGTTAGGGATTTATGCGCTTTTCCCATCAATTAAATATCAATTGTTAAGTGATAATGCAAAAAATAATTTATCAAAAGATGAGCTCGAATATTTTGAATCTAAGAGCATTAAACAAGGTCTTGATTTAAAAGGTGGTATATATATTGTTCTTGAAGTAGATCTTCCACAGCTGGTCAATACTCTAGCAAAAAATAAAGACAAAAAATTTGATAGATTCCTAACTGAGCTAAATCAAGAATATAAAAATAATAGTGCCGATTTTTTCACTTTGTTTGAACAGAAAGCATCAGAACAAGATTTAAAACTTCCTAGATACTTTATTAGCTATGGTAAAACAAAAGATCAGATTATTGAACAATTAAGTCTACAGTCAACCGATTCTATTAATAGAATTATTGAGATTATTCAAAATCGTGTAGATCAATTTGGGGTATCAGAACCAACAATCCAAAAACAAGGGAATAATAGAGTTGTTGTTGAATTAGCTGGGATTCAAGATTCTGAACGTGCTAGAGAATTATTACAAAGCACTGCTTTGCTAGAATTAATGATTGTTAAAGATGTAGAAAGTACGAATACAATTGTTAGACAAATAGATGGTCTTGTATCCGTTAATATCGAAGAAAGTAAAGATAATGTTGATCAATTATTTAGTGCCGATACTGATGAAGGAAATAACTTAGGATTCTCATCTTTATTAATAGCAGTAGGTAGTGATTTAGCTATTTCGTCAGACAATATACCTGTATTAAAAAATATTTTAAATCAGGAAAACGTTCAGCAGGTGCTAGATGCAACTGGTAGTTTATTCCTTACTAGCAATTCCCCTGTAACGCTAATCAATGATTTTGGAGAAGAAGAGGAAGTTTATTTATTGTACCATCTCGTAGATAATGCAGAGCTAACAGGTGGCGTTATAGAAGATGCACAAATGAGATTAAGCCAATCTGGTGTTAGTGCTGGGCAAGCTACTGTACAAGTTGAGATGAATAATGAAGGTTCAAGAGAATGGGCAAGAATTACTGGAGTTAATATTAATAAAAGAATTGCAATTGTATTAGATAAAAAAGTGCATATGGCTCCCGTTATTAGAAGTCAAATTTTTGGAGGTGCTACCGTTATTGAAGGTATGGATTCTATACAAGAAGCAGAAGATATTGCTATTGTACTACGTGCTGGTGCATTACCAGTGCCTGTAACAATAGTAGATCAAAGAATCGTTGGTCCTTCTCTTGGTGCTGATTCTGTTAGCGCAGGAACATCATCTATTATGATAGGTCTATTATTAATTGTCCTATTTATTATATTTTATTATCGAGCATCAGGATTCATTGCAAGTTTCTCTCTAATGTGGACTTTAATATTGCTGCTAGGAGTATTAGCACTATTAGAAGCAACATTGACTCTACCAGGGATTGCAGCGCTTATTTTAACAGTAGGAATGTCAGTTGATGCTAATGTTATTATCTTTGAAAGAATTAAAGAAGAATTGAGAAATGGTAAATCTGTAAGATCTGCAATTGATTCAGGATATGAAAGAGCTATTACGACTATTGTCGATGCAAATTTAACAACCGGAATTGCAGCAGCTGTTTTATATCAATATGGTAGTGGCCCAATTAAGGGGTTTGCTACAGTATTATTCTGGGGTATTATTGTCAGTATGTTTACGGCAATTATTGTTACACGATTTGTATTTGATTTTATCACATCTAGAAAAAATATAGAGAAACTGAGTATCTAATTATGAAATTTATGGAAAATACAAAAATAAACTTTATGGCATTGAAAAATGTTGGATTCACAGTATCTGGTATCATGGCAACTGGCTCTGTTATATTATTACTAATGGGCATTAATCTTGGTATCGATTTTAAAGGCGGAACCATGATTGGATTAAATTTCTCTGAAGAAGTCAATATTGAAGAAGTCAGAAATGCAATGAAAGCTATTCCATCAGATAACCAAGTTGTTGATTTAAGTACAGAAGAGATTAAACATTTTGGTAGTACAGATGATGTGATGATCAAAGTTAAAGCTAGAGATAATGTATCTGCAGACTTTGCGCAAGATATAGTAAACCATATTTATCAAACTATGGGAGATAAAGCTCCTGAAGATAAAAATAATTTTATTCTCTCATTGGATACCGTAAGTCCAAAAGTAGGTACTGAATTAAGTGGAAAAGCATTCTGGTCTATCCTCTCTGCCCTTGCACTAATCTTACTATATATTTCTATTAGATTTGAATTCAAATTTGCTATTGGTGCAATTCTAGCACTTATACATGATATTACTATTACTTTGGGAATCTTTTCTTTAACGGGATATGAGATTACTCTAAGTACAGTAGCTGCATTCTTAACAATCGTAGGTTATTCACTGAATGACACTATTGTAATTTTAGATAGAATTAGAGAAAATATGAAGTCTTCTGGTACTGTCTTACTTGATGCCACTATTAATAAGAGTATTAATCAATCATTGAGTAGAACTCTTATTACATCACTCACAACATTGCTAGTAATTACAGTATTATTAATGTACGGTGGAGTAACCATCCGTCCTTTTGCATTTACACTGCTTGTAGGAGTAATTATAGGAACATATTCAAGTATTTATATTGCAAGCACATTCCTATCAACTCTTTATAAGTCCAATTAATGAATAATAGGATTCTTTTTCCTTTTATTGCATTATGTCTAATCTGGGGATCTACATGGTATTTCATAAAAATATCTTTAAATGCTGGCATGCCTCCATTATTTGGAGTGGGATTTAGATTCTTTCTATCTGGGCTTTTGTTCTTTTTAATTATTGCTTTGCAAAAGAAGTCTATTCCATTGAATAAGAAAGCCATTAAATTATATCTTTCATTTGGTTTATTTAATTTTACTCTTTCATACGGCGTTACTTATTGGGCTACACAGTATGTCTATTCTAGTATCTCATCTATTTTGTGGGGATTATTTCCTTTATTTACTAGCATGATGGCTCATTTTATGCTTTCAGAAGATGAAAATGAAAAGCTGACTACAAATAAGCTATCAGCGTTATTTCTAGGATTTATAGGGATGGTATTCATTGGATCCAATCAATCAATTGATTTACAATCAGAATCATTCTTTGCCATTATAGTGCTCGTAGGAGTTATTATTATTGCAGCATGGCCTAGCGTATTATATAAAAAATATAATGATGTGGTGGGACCATATCAGATGAATGCCGTATGCCAGACATTAACAGGTGTCATTATGCTATCATTATCATATTTCCTCAGTGAAGATTTAACAGTAATGACATGGGATAATCAATTGATCTTTGCTAGTATATATCTTGTGATATTTGGTGGAGTGATTTCTTGGGGAATCTATTTTTGGCTCTATCAGCACTTGAATGTCACTCAAGTAACTTATGTTGCTATTTTTCCTCCAATTGTTGCTATTATCTTAGGATGGATATTCCTTAATGAAGTGCTCAGTGCAAAAGAAATTATTGGTACAACTTTTATTTTAGGTAGTTCGGCACTTATCTATAGGAAGTAAATTAAAATTTTATATAAATTGATATCAATATGGGAAATAAAATAAAAAACTCATTTTTAGCTGGTTTAGCGACCATTGTACCTTTAGCATTAACAGTCTATGTGCTACAGATTGTCTTGAAAGTAACCATTGCATTGGGGGGTAAAGTATCAGAACCTCTAAAACAAGTGGTAGATGTTACATTTCCAGGATTTAACCTATTAAGCTCAGTAATTGGTCTAATTTTTGTAATAGTTGCGTTAATTATTGTTGGTGCATTAGCCAGGAATGTATTAGGGAAAAGAGTTGTTACATGGATGGAAAGTATTTTCAAAAATATTCCATTAATTGGAATGATTTATACGACGAGCAAACAAATTATGGAATCCATATCTGGTGGTGGTGCACACTCTTTTGAGAAGGTAGTATATATTGAATATCCAAGAAAAAGTATGTGGACATTGGGATTTGTAACAAGCGAATCCACCAATCAAGCAAACGAAGAATTCTATCACTTATTTGTACCTACAACCCCTAATCCTACCTCTGGATACTTTTTAATCGTTCCTAAAGAAGATACATTAGATGCTGAGGTTGATGTAGAAGAAGGGTTTAGAATGATTGTATCGAGTGGAATTGTCGCAAGTAATAAGAATTCAATTATAAAATAAAAAAGGAGCAATAAATGCTCCTTTTTTATTTGAAATATCTAAAAGATAAACGTTAAAGTCTTTAACCTCTACCTCTAGCCATTTTAGCGCGAGATACATCTCCATCTTTGTCGATGAAGTATAAGTAACCGCTTTCGCGTGTAACACCTGCATCAGCAACTTTTTCTGCATTTCCGCCGCCAGATCCGCCTCGTGACATTCCTGAGCGCCATACGTTACCGTCTTTACCTAAGTAGTATAAGTAACCGCTTGCTTTGCTAACACCTATTGATTTTACTTTTTCAGCCATGATTTTCTCCTTGAAAATTTAATTGAAAACGTTTTTTATTGTAATCTCCTCTATACTACAGCAAAAGAAGAATTATTGCAAGAAATTTCTCCGACGAGACTTCCTCTATAAATAAATGGAAAAAATTACTTTAAATATTTTTTTAATTAACTAAATTCCCTCCATGCCCCGGTAGCTCAGCTGGATAGAGCAACGGATTTCTAATCCGTAGGTCACAGGTTCAAATCCTGTCCGGGGTACGACGACAAATCCCCTTTTTTCACTTTTTAAAAACCTTAATTTTACCGACAAGATGACCGACAAGAAAAATTCACTGATCATCGGTCAACAGTTAGAAAATCCGTTGTGGGGATTAGTATTTATTTTAGAGCATAATCATTCTATATTTAATTCATGAGAAAAATTTTATTTATAATCCCTTTCTTTTTGTGGACTTGTGGTGGTGGCGGATCTTCTCCAACTGATTCTGAATCTTCTTCTATTTTAAGTCAAACTCACTATGTTGAAGTGTATAAGGAGAAAACTTTTGATTTAATTGCTTCATCTTTAAGTGGTGAAACAATCAGCTTTAGCATTTCTTCAAATCCTAACAATGGTCAAGTTGTGTTAAATGGCTCTCAAATAACTTATACCCCTAATAATGGATATACAGGTATAGATGGATTTAATATAACAGCTAGTTCAAATAGTAATAGCAAGGTAATCTCAATATCTATACAAGTATTTCATAATCCATATAAAGATTATCAATTGACTGATATAGTATTAAAAAATGGCGTTTTATATAATCCCGAGGAGATTGATGGGTCGTATGGAATTTATAATTGTAAATTCAATGGTGTTGATAGAGAGTTTTTGCTTTATACTCCAAATGGAATCAATCCTTATAATAAAAATGAGCTTCCAGTCTTATTCTACTTTCATGGTTATACTAGTAGCATGAATCCGCCCTATACAATTCAGTCAATCCAAAGATTAAGAGAAGTGGGAAAATTTATTCATGTTCGCCCACAAGGACTATCCGGCCCTGTTCCTGGACAGGATGGTACATGGGGTAGTGCAACAGGTTGGAATTATTTATATCCTGATATTAGAGATGAAAATGATGATATTGGCTTTATAAATGCTCTAATTAATTATGTGCATGATACACAATCAATTTCTCATGAAAAGATATATATTAGAGGATTTTCTTCGGGAGGCACTTTTGTTCCTGTCATGGGCAGTGAAAATGAACTTATTGATATTGTTCAATCAATGGGTAGCATTATGCATACCTATTATACATATGATTATGAACAGCCAATTAAATTCCAAATAATTAAAGGTACAGAAGATGAATGGCATCCTTATGAATATACTGATGAACATCCAACCTTTTGGGGAGTGGAAGAAGGAATGATACACCTGGCCAGTCAACATTCTTGCTCTGATACAACTCGTGTTAATATTCCAGATATTGATGGTGATGGTAAGGGTGGTGAAAGACTCTATACTAACTGTACAGATGGTTCGACATTTGAGACTTTTAAATTAATTGATGAAAATCATGTTCAATTTTGGGGAACACGACCGATAGGTGGTTTTGCAGGATATAGTTCAGATATTGATATTTTTGAGCTATTGGAAGAAATGATTAATTAAAAATATTATCTTCATAATAAAAAACAATGTTCCTTCAATTTTCTCCTCGATAAGTCAACGATTTTCTAATCCGTAGGTCACAGGTTCAAATCCTGTCCGGGGTAC
>DASCOP010000065.1:0-2109 GCA_036012065.1 Fidelibacterota bacterium | reverse complement strand
GGAGATGAACCATCAAATAGAGAAGCTTTTCCATGGCATGATGAAGATTCTTGGAATAATGATTTAAGAAATTGGGTTAAAGAACTTATGAATTTAAAATCAGAACTTGGACCATTGAAAAATGGTAAATTTGAGCTTATAGGGCACTCAGATTCAGTTGTAGCTTATAGAAGATATGACAATTCTGATTCCGTAATTTGTATAATAAATAGAGATTCTTCACTCAAAGAATGGAAAATCGAGACAGATTCTGAAGATATTGAGTTAATTTGGGGACATAAAGATATTGAGATTAAGAATAAAAAGATAATAATAAAAAATCTTGTTCCTTATTCTGCAGCAATTTTTAAAGAAATTAGTTAGTTAATTGTTAAAATATTAATTAATATTTTATATATACAAATTTAGAGGAGATATGACAAATAATTTACATTCGTTTCTTAAAGATCAAGAAAAAGAAATAACAGCTGCTATTGAAGGTAAAACTTTAATAGATTTTATAAATAGGAATGCAGAGGATTATGGTAATTACCCAGCATTAAATACACCTGCCAATGATGACTATTCTGCTTGGGATTCTATGTCTTGGTCAGAGTTAAGAGAGGAAGTAAAGAACTTAGCCTCTGGAATGATTGATCTTGGTTTAAATTCAGGTGATATGGCATTTATTATGTCTAATAATATTAAAGAACATAATATTGCTGATTTGGCAATCGTTTATAGTGGTGCTACTCCTTCAACAATTTATAAACAATTAAAGTCTGGACAGATCGAATATGTAGCAAATTTAATGGAAGCAAAGATTGCAGTAGTAGGAGATCTTGAACTTTTTGAAGAAGTTGATGCTGCAAGAAAAAATAGTCCAAAATTAGAATATATAGTTTTAATTGACGGATATGAAGAAGTGAAAGATAAAGATTATGTAGTAAGTTATTACGAATTGATTAAAAAAGGTACAGAGATTAATGAAAAAGATGATTCTAAATTACAAGCTGCTATTGAAACAGTCACTCCAGATTCTCTAGCTTGTTTGATTTTTACATCGGGGACAACTGGTAATCCAAAAGGTGTAATGATAACTCATAAAAATGTACTTTGGACAATTCAAAGTTTATTTTCAGAGATGATACCAGCTTCTCAATTTCCAAGAATTGTATCATATTTGCCAATGGCACACATTGCTGCAAGAGCAGGAGATCATTATCAAGCAATATATAGAACAGGACAAATATTTCCTGTTCCTCAATTAGAGGATATGGCTGCTGCACTTCCTACAATTCAACCTTCAGTATTTATAGCTGTACCACGAGTTTGGGAAAAATTTCAAGCTGGATTATTAAATAAGATTAACGAATCAGATAAGAAGGACCTAGCTTTAAAAGCTATTGATAATGCTTTGGAGAGAGTTGAATACGAACAAAGAGGAGAGAGTCCTCCGTTAGGTGTTAGGTTAAAAGATACACTTTTTAAAAAGTTGGTCTTTAAAAAATTTAAAGATGGATTAGGTATTTCAAATACCGAATATTTTGTGACTGCTGCTGCAGCTATGAATCCAGACTTACAAAAATGGTTTCATGCAATTGATATAAATGTTACTGAAATATATGGAATGACTGAGAATACTGGACCTACAACTATAGGTGTTGCAGAGAATGCTGCCGAATTTATTAGTGCAAAATTAAAATCTAATGGCGTAAAAGTACCTAAAGTTCTTAATCCAATTGGTAAAGTCGGTATACCTATAGCTGGTACGGAAATAAAGATATTAGATGATGGAGAGTTATGTCAGAGAGGTCCACATGTTTCACAAGGCTACTACAAAGCTGATACTGAAACTAAAGAATCTTTCGACTCTGATGGCTGGCTTCATACTGGTGATTTAGCTCAAATTGATGATGACGGATATGTAAAAATAATTGGACGAAAAAAAGAAATATTAATAACTTCAGCAGGAAAAAATATAGCCCCTGTGGAGGTTGAAGATTTGGTTAAACCGCATCCATTAATAGGTCAAGTATGCGTAGTAGGAGATGGAAAAAAATACATAACTGCTTTAGTTGTACTTGATGGTGACGGGGGAGCAGAGAAATGGGCTGAGGAAAATGGTGT
>DASCOP010000064.1:0-3120 GCA_036012065.1 Fidelibacterota bacterium | reverse complement strand
AGTGGTTGGTTAGCAGCAGTAAGAGGATTTGCTAGACCAGGAGCAAAGAAAGATGTATATGAGAAGAAAGATACAATAAATCATTTACCATTGATCGCAGTTACTCCAGAACATTACAATCGCATGTATCGCATTCTTGAGCGTGGTATCCCTGTGAAAATTGAAGTTGATGTAAGAACGACTATTGGGAATCAAAGAAGAGAAGCCAGAAATATTATAGCTGAAATTCCAGGATCAGATTTAAAAGATGAAGTGGTAATGCTTGGAGCACATTTTGACACATGGCATGCAAGTCCAAATGCAAGTGATAATACATCAGGTGTTGCTGTCATGTTAGAAGCGGTACGTATTTTAAAGGAAATGGGTGTACAGCCAAGAAGAACCATTCGTATTGCATTATGGAGTGGCGAAGAACAGGGATTATGGGGATCAAAAAAGTATGTAGAAAAACACTTTGGCAATGAAGACAACCCAAAACCTGATTATGAAAAATTTTCAGTATACTTTAATCAAGATTATGGCCCAGGATTATATCGTGGAATCTATCTTCAAGGGAATGAAAATGCGTATGATGTATTTTCTGCTTGGACAAAACCTTTCAATGATTTGGGTATGACAACAGTCTCCCCACAATCTGTTGGTAGCACTGATCATATTCCATTTCATCGTGTAGGTCTTCCAGCTTTCCAATTTTTACAAGATAGAGTTGGAGGAACAGGCGGACATACCAATTTAGATTTTTATGATACATTACCAATAGAAGATTTAAAGAAGAATGCAGTCATTGTTGCATCATTTGTATATCATGCGGCAATGATGGATAAACAAATCCCTCGTCAGTAATATTATGACATTTCTCAATAAAATTATTAGTGATAATCAAAAGATTGAACTTTACAAGTTCAAAGGCGAAAGTTTCACAGACTTGCCTAATGATTATCATAATGATAATGCTGTAAAAGTATGCTTCTTAGATCTTGAAACAACAGGGCTCAATAAAGATACATGCAAGATTATAGAATTCGCTGGCAAGTTAACTGCTATTGATAAAAATAATGGGGAATTGCTAGGTATTGTAGATGAATATGAATCATTCAATGATCCAGAAGAAGATATTGATCCAGAAATTACAAGAATTACAGGTATTACTAATGAAATTGTGGCAGGACACTCTCTGGATTGGGAATCGGTATCTTGCGTTGTTAGTAATGCTGATATTATTGTAGCACATAATGCTAGTTTTGATCGTGCATTTATGGATCGATATTTGCCGCTTTCACAGGATAAAGTATGGGTATGCTCTGTAAATGATATTAATTGGCCAGAACGAGGATTTGGAGCTAGAGGTCAGGAGATTTTATGTATCTGGCATGGTTTTTATTATGAATCTCATCGTGCTATGTCTGATGTAGATGCATTAATCCATCTCGTGACACATGATGTTGAAGGATTAGATAAGGCGTCACTAGAGTTATTAGTCAATGCAGGAAAGCCTACCTATAAGATTGCTGCATTAAATAGTCCTTTTGAAACAAAAGATCTACTAAAATCGAGAAAATATCGTTGGGATCCAGAAAATAGGTATTGGTGGAAAAATTTATTATTAGAAGAGATTGAAATTGAAAAAGAATGGATGGCTGATAATATCTATAATGGGCATTTTCAAGGAAGAGTTGATGAAATTTCTTTAACTGAAAAATATAAATCTTAACCTTATTTCTACAACGTTTCTTATCGTGCTTTTCCTTGATGAATAGATACTTATCTTATAAATTCATTTAAATAATTTTACTATGTCAAAAAAACAAAAAGTATCGCAAAAAGAAGTCAAAAAAATAGCATCGCTTTCACGACTTTCTCTCTCAAAAGAAGAATTAGCTAATCATACTGAAGACATGAATAATATTTTGGATTATATGGATTTATTAAATGAGATAGATACAGAAAATGTAGATGAATTAGTTAATGTGCACGATATGAAGAGCTCATTGCGAGAAGATACTTTCGAAGATTCTTTGCCTAAAGAGTCTGTAATTGATAATAGCCCAAAATCATCTAAAGATTATATTGAAGTTCCTTTGGTTGTTAAGAAGGAAAGCCAGTGAATTTAGGTGTTATTCCTGGTCGATTAAATTCCACTAGATTTCCAAAAAAGATTGTCCACCCTCTCAACGGAAAGTCTGTTATTCAGCATGTGTATGACAATGCTAAAGAATCAAAATTGCTAAGCCATTTGGTAATCGCTATTGATTCAATGGAAACACTATCTCATCTCAATAAAGATTCGGAAACAATCTTGACATCAAAAGGACATGAATCTGGAACAGATAGAGTGGCAGAAGTTGCAGGAAAATTTAATTGTGATGTTGTGGTTAATATTCAGGGAGATGAACCGAATATTGATGCACAATTGATTGATAACCTTATTGAATTATTTGATGATCCTCAAGTTGAAATGGCTTCTGTTGCATCAACTGATTTAAACAATGATGATTTAGAGAACCCAAATGTAGTAAAAGTGTCTTTAGATACAGACAATAATGCACACACCTTTGAAAGAACCATTGATAATAAAGAGGTGCAATATTTCCGCCATATTGGTATTTATGCATATCGGAAAAAAACACTGGAGAAATTTACCAATTTAGAGCAGTCAGAGAATGAAAAAAAATGGAAGTTGGAGCAATTAAGAGCCTTGGATAATAATATTGCAATTAAACTATTAATTAGTGATTTTCAGCATAGAAGTATTGATGTCAGAGAAGATTTGAAATATTATGAAATCTAAAACGAAATTTATATTTGTGCTTGGAGGGGTAATGTCCGGTCTTGGGAAAGGTATCTCTGCTTCTTCAATCGGCTATCTTCTTAAAAGCGCTGGATTAAAAGTAAATATTCTAAAATTAGACCCTTATCTAAACATTGACCCAGGAACAATGAATCCTTATCAACATGGTGAGGTATTTGTGTTAGATGACGGATCTGAAACCGATTTAGATTTAGGACATTATGAAAGATTTATTGATGAGAACATGTCAAAAGACAATAATGCAACTTCAGGACAAATTTATAGCACTGTTTTAGATAAGGAGCGTTCTGGAGGATATTTGGGTGAAACAG
>DASCOP010000063.1:0-6995 GCA_036012065.1 Fidelibacterota bacterium | reverse complement strand
ACATGAACTTCATTTTTATCATCCATCCATGGAACTCTAAAAATAATTGTTCTATCTGGAACAACAATTCTATCAAGAATATTGAATCTTCCATATTCTGGGTTTTCGTTTGCTGTATCCCATATAGAATGGACAACTTCTTCTACAGCTTGGTGAAATTCTTTTTGATCTTTATAATTATCTACTACTGAGTTTAAAAACTCTTTTTTTGTCTTATATTTCATGAGCTAATTAGTCCTTTATCTTTTATCAATAGGCTTAAAATTACACAATAAGATAAAAAAGAAAACTATTATTTTTTTTTCATTTTTTTTCAAGAAATCGTAAAAAATAATTTAGACATTTAAAGAGAACTAATATAACTTTAAGCCATTAATGGCGGAGTAGCTCAGTTGGTTAGAGCAGCGGAATCATAATCCGAAGGTCGGGAGTTCAAATCTCTCCTCCGCTACGAATTATCAATTCATTTTTTTTCACATACTCAATTTCAGGTTCTGTCAGTATAGATTTAAAATATTCATTAGCATAATTCTTATCATAGAGGGTATCATGCTGCACTCCTTCTTCAGGGGACTGATTCTCTTTTGACCCTGAGATAGAAGAAACTATATGGCCAATATCACTTTCTGAGTAATCTATATTAAGCCAATCAAATAATAATATAATTGCATTGCTAGGATTAGCAGAAAGATCATTTTGATTAAAGAAATAGATATTATCATTACTCACTATTTTCTTCTTAAATAATCTATAAAGATAGAAAAATTGTACTGCTCCTACTACAAAAGGTGAAATATTATTATTGTCAAATTGGCTAGGATTGTGAATATTGACACCAGCGCGCTTCAGGTCTTTTAATAGTCTGGTATATTCACTAAATGTCCAAGACATCCTTTTAAAACTTCCTGCCAATGGGAGTAATGGTCTTTCACACATTATAACCTTATAATTTTTAGATAGGTGTTGGGATGCAAATACTAAAAATGGATCTTTAACAATTAATCCATTTCCTCTGTTAAAACATTTTGCTTTTTTAAAAGAAATGGATGATTCATTTCCAATAACATATTTTATTGTTTTTTTAAAGAAAGAATCACTCTTATTTATTCCAAGCTTAAAACTTGCATTTAAACTCAATAAATTTCCTAATATTCTATCAAAATCATTCTCCATAGTATTATATCCTGGAATAAGGTAGTTTATGTCTACTGATTTTAAACCCTGAGAGCTATTAAATGGCTCATAAATGACGCTGTAAGGAGCTTTATCGGATATAATCTTACCAACTATCGTTGTAGCTGTTCTAGGCATGCCAGAAACTATTATTGGATTCTTAGAATATTTATTATTTTTAAACATGACTATTGCTCAATCTAATGTAAAAGAAAAGAAATATCAAAAATCAATTCAATTCATTAAATCTTTAAGTGAAGAAGAGAAAATTAATCATACTCTTGAATATCTATATAATGAATTTGAAAATTGGATTTTTTGTGGATTCTATCGTAAAAAAGGAAATGAGTTAGAAATTTCAACATATCATTCTGATAATATACCTTGCAGTCCGATTCATATGAATGGTGTTTGTGGGCAATCTATAGCTAATCAGGATACTATCATTGTAAATGATGTTAATAGCTTTGAAAATCATATCGTATGTGATTCTAATAGCAAATCTGAAATTGCTATACCTTTTACTAAGAATAATATAGAGTATGTTTTAGATATTGATTCAAAAGAGTTAGATGATTTTGATCAAATAGATAAAAAATATTTACAAAAAATACTAAAAGAACTTTAGCTATCTTCTTCTGTCGCTACTTCTTCTACGTCAGAAGCTGCAACTTCATCAACCTTAAATTGAGCTTTATCAACAAACTCAATCAAAGAAATTTTAGCAGCATCATTCGTTCTTGTACCGAGTTTAATAATACGAGTATATCCGCCAGGCCTATCGGAATAAACTGGAGCAATAACATCAAATAAAGTTTTTACAGCATCTGAGTTGTGAATCTTTTTCATCACTTCTCTTCTATTGTGAAGACTTTGATCTTTTGCTTTGGTAATCATTGGCTCAATAAACTTTCGTAACTCTAAAGCTTTTTGATGTGTTGTTTTAATACGCTTATGCTCAATTAATGAGCTTGCCATATTGGACATCATCGCTTTTCTATGAGCAGCAGACTTACCAAATTTTCTAGATGTAATTCTCTTTTTCATTTACACTTCGTCTTCTACGTAAGGACTAGTGTCCATACCAAACTTTAAACCCATAGTTTCAAGTTTTTCAATTAACTCATTTAATGATTTACGACCAAAGTTCTTATACTCAAGCATTTCTGCTTCATCTTTGTCTACTAATTCACCAATAAGAGTAATTCCAGCAGCTTCTAGACAGTTATGACTTCTAACTGATAATTCCATTTCATCGATTGAAGAACTAAGAAGCTTACGAATTTGTAATATCTCTTCACTTACAGGTTTGTCAATCTCTAGTACAGAAGGATTGCTAATAGAATTAATAATATTATAATGCTCAGCAAGCACAGAAGAACAGTAACTAACAGCATCAATTGGACTGATAGATCCATCTGTTTTAACATTTAAAGATAACATCTCTAGATCTTCTTTTGCTCCAGGCAATGGAGAAACGTTAAAGGCTACTTGAGTCACAGGATTAAAAATACTATCAATTGGTATCATTCCAACCGGTGAATTATTTAATTTATTCTCTTCGCTAGATTTGTAACCCTTACCAATTCCTAATCTTAACTCTAATTCTAAAGTAGTTCCTTTAGAAATATCTGTTATATAATGGTCAGGATTTAGAATAGTAAAATCATCGCTCACTGCTTGAATGTCAGCTGCAGTAAATGTTTTTTTGCCTTTAATTTTTATAAAAATAGGCTCTACTGAACTTTCAAATAAATGAAACCTTACACCTTTTAGATTCATAATAACATCTGCAATATCTTCTTTAATCCCATCCAGTGTTGAAAATTCATGTAAAGCGCCGTCAATTTTAACATTTGTGATAGCTGCTCCAGGCACTGCAGTCAACAAAGCTCTTCTTAAAGAGTTACCAACTGTTATTCCATACCCTCTCTCAAGCGGTTTAATAACAAAATTACTTGAATTATCTTCAATTACTTTATGTGAAATTTTAAATTTTAAATCATTACTCATTTTTCTTCCTTTATCTTGAATAGTATTCAACAACTAATTGTTCATTCATAGTTAAGTCAATCTCATCTCTTTCAGGATAATTAACAAATGTTCCTTCCATTTTGGCTTTATCAACAGAAAGCCAGGATACACTTAAATCTCCCTTAACCATTTTAATCGCATTTAATATAATATCTAATTTTCTACTTTTTTCTCTCACTTGGACCACATCGCCAGGTTTTAAGCGATAAGATGCAATATTAACCTTAATACCATTTACCATAAAATGTGCATGACTTACAAGTTGTCTTGCAGATGATCTAGTAGGGGCAAATCCAAGCTTATAAACTACATTGTCCAATCTAGACTCCAATAAGACTAACAAGTTAAGGCCTGTTTCGCCCTTCATTTGAGCAGCCTTCTTAAAATAAGTTCTAAATTGTTTCTCAAGCATACCATATGTGAATTTAATTTTTTGTTTCTCTTTTAATTGTGTAGAATAGGTTGAAAAACGCTTACCAGTTTGTCCGTGCTGACCAGGTCTATATCCTTTCTTTGATAATAATCTATCAAATTTAGGGTTACCAAAAATATTAACGCCAAGTTTTCTAACTAATTTACCTTTAGGTGTATTTAATTTTGCCATATTTTTTCTTAAACTCTTCTTTGTTTTTTAGGTCTACATCCGTTGTGAGGTAATGGAGTCACATCAGATATTGACGTTACTTGTAATCCAGCGCTAGATAATGCTCTAATAGCTGATTCTCTACCAGCTCCAGGGCCTTTCACTCTAACTGCTACGCTAGCTAAACCCATACTTACTACTTCACTAGCGACCTTTTCTGACGCTATTGTAGCTGCATATGCTGTATTCTTTCTAGAACCTTTGAATCCTGCTTTACCTGCAGTTGCCCAAGCAATCACATTTCCACCTTCATCAGTGACGGTAATATTCGTATTATTGAATGTTGCCTTAATATGGACAATTCCGTTTGGATTTATTTTTCTTTTATTCTTTTTTGATCTAGTTTGCGTTGCCATATATTATACTGCTGCTTTCTTACCAAGTGATATTGTTTGTTTTTTTCCACTTCTTTTTGTTCTAGAGTTTGTCTTAGTTCTCTGTCCTCTCACTGGGAGAGATTTTCTATGTCTCACTCCTCTATAACTACCAATATCTTGTAGTCTTTTAACATTTTTAAGATTTTCACTTCTTAATTCACCTTCAATCAATAATTTTAAATCTACAATAACTTTTCTAATTGCATCTTCATCTTTAGAGTTTAAATCCGTAACTCTTACATTTGGATCGACTTTTGCCAATTCACATACTTTCATTGCAGTATTAAGCCCAATACCATGGACATAACGCAATGAATATGCAATTTTCTTATCTTTTGGTATATCAACACCTGCTATTCTAGCCATTATCCTTGCCTCTGTTTAAATCTGGGGTTCTTCTTATTAATAACATAAATACGTCCTTTTCTGCGAACAATAATGCAGTCACGTGTTCTTTTCTTTACTGATGCTTTAACTTTCATAATTATTGCCTAAAAGTAATTCTTCCTCTGCTTAAATCATATGGAGATAATTGTAAATCAACTTTATCTCCTGGTAGCATTTTAATATAATGCATACGCATCTTTCCGCTTACATGAGCAAGTACTTCATGCTCTTTACCGCCTAAGTTAATAGCTACTCTAAACCTAGCACCTGGTAAAGCCTCTTTAATTACTCCCTCTACTTCTATTGATTCTTGTTTTGTCATTATGTTAAAATTCTGGGTTGCAACTTAGTAATAAGAATTGAATGTTCAAAGTGCGCACTTGGTTGCCCATCTTGCGTTCTAATTGTCCATCCATCTAAGTCAGTTTTAATATGTCTTGATCCTAAATTAACCATTGGTTCAATTGCTAAACACATTCCCTCTTTCAATTCGACGTTATGATCGGCACTAGTAGGAGTAGAAAAATTTGGAACCTGTGGCTCAAGATGTAGCTTCGTACCAATGCCATGCCCTACTAATTCTCTTACAATTGAATAGCCTTTTGATTCAACATGTTTTTGTATCGCATCACTGATATCAAAAATACGATTGCCTATCACTGCTTTACTAATACCTATCTCTAACGCTTCTTTTGTAATATCTAATAATAATTGCTTTTCTTTTGAAATTTTTCCAACAGCGAGAGTTCTTGCTGAATCGCTATAGTATCCGTTCTTTAATACGCCGCAATCTATACCAACAATCTGACCTTCTTTTAATACAACATCTTTTGGTATACCATGAACTACTTCGTCATCAATAGATACAGTGATTGTAGAAGGAAAATTATTATATCCCTTAAATGCAGGCTCAGCATCTCTAGATAAAATATACTCTTCTGCTAACTTATCTAACTCTATCACAGATTGACCTGGTTTCACATGACTCTCAATTATGTCAAGCGTATCAGATAATATCTGACAACTCTCGGTCATATAAGAAACTTGATTTGTATTGTTTATATCAACCATTATCTTCTTCCTCTAACCTTGCCCTTGGATAAGAAACCATCATAATGCCTAGACAATAAATGAGTCTCTACCTGACTTAAGGTATCTAAACCAACACCAACGATAATCAACAAGCTAGTTCCTCCAAAAAATGAAGCATAAGCATAATCTAAACCAAACTGTTGCAAGAAATATGGCATTAAAGCAATAAATCCTAGAAAACATGCTCCAGGAAGTGTTACTCTAGTAAGAATATTTTCAATAAATTCTGCTGTCTTTTTTCCTGGTTTTACTCCTGGAATAAATCCTCCTTGCTGCTTCAATGTTGAAGCTACTTGATTTGGATCAAACTGTAACGCTGTGTAGAAATAAGTGAAAAATACAATTAATAAAGCAAAACATACATTTGAAAACCAATGATCCATTGCAAACCAAGACATAAAATTGGATTGAGTGGCATCTTGACCCATAAATGTAGCAATAGTACCAGGGATTAATAATATAGATTGTGCGAAAATAATAGGTATTACTCCTGCTGTATTAATTTTTAAAGGTAAATATGTAGACTGCCCACCATAAACTTTTCTTCCCACAATTCTTCTAGCATATTGAACAGGAACTTTTCTTAAACCTTGCTGTATTAGTATTATTAGCATTACTAAGAAAAAGAATAAGATTGCAAGAGAGAGCTCTGAAAGAATACCTCTTACCCCTTGTTGAAAATATGATATCTCAGATAACACAACATTTGGAAACGCTGCTAGAATTCCAACCATAATAATAAGAGATATACCATTGCCTATACCATGTTCTGTAATTTTCTCACCAAGCCATAACAATAACATTGTACCTGTTGTAATAGAAACAATTGCGGTAAATCTAAAAGCAAACCCAGGATTTAATACAATGCCATAACTCTCTAATAGAAAAGCAATACCAATAGATTGGATAAGAGCTAAAACTACTGTACCATATCTAATAATTTGATTGATTTTAGCTCTTCCACTCTCTCCTTCTTGTGCTAAGCGCTGAAAGTATGGAAGAGTGGTTTGTAAAATCTGTACAACAATAGAAACTGAAATATATGGCATAATACCTAGTCCAAATACTGCAGCTTGACCAAATGCTCCACCTGTAAACATATTAAATAATCCAAAAAATGTATCATTTAGAGATTCCATAGTTTGACGCAGAGCTTCAGGATTGATACCAGGGATAGGCACTTGAGCACCAAGCCTAACAATCATCAAGATTCCCAAAGTAAACAATATTTTTCTTCTCAGTTCAGGAATAGCAAAAATATTTCTTAATTTTTCAATCACTGAACAACA
>DASCOP010000062.1:0-2885 GCA_036012065.1 Fidelibacterota bacterium | reverse complement strand
TTGTAAAGAGCGTGTTAAAAAATATTCAGATGTTCAAACTGACCAATCAAAAAGATTGGGTTATTGGATGGATTGGGAAAATTCATATTATACAATGTCTGATGAAAATAATTATGCTATATGGGCTTTTCTAAAAAAGTTATTTAATGAAGAAAAAATTTATAGAGGAACAGATGTAGTTCCTTGGTCTGGAAGATCTGGTACGTCATACTCGCAGATGGAAATTATTGAGGGACGTAAGTTAACTGTTCATAAGGGAATCTTTGTCAAGTTTCCTTTAAAAGATAGAAAGAATGAAAATATATTAATTTGGACAACAACTCCTTGGACTCTTTCCTCAAATATTGCGGTTGCTGTAAATAAAAAGATTAATTATGCAAAAATTCAATTAGCAGATGAATCTATTTATTATGTCGCCGAGAATAATTTAAAATTTCAGCGCTTAAGTAAAGAGTTCTCAGAGAAAAAGAATTGGATTGATGGAGTGCCGAAATTAAAAACTTTAGATCAGATATTTAAAGAGAGAGGTGGATATGAGACTCTTGAAGTAATTAAAGGAGAAGATATGATTGGTTGGAATTATGAAGGACCATACGATCATTTAGAATCACAAAAAACTCCTGGAGGATACCCAAATATTAGCCAAGATATCAAAGATGATGCCCTTACTGCTATACAATGTCATTTCATAGTGGATGGAGGAAAAGATTCTGAAGGAAATGACATGGTAGTAGAGGGTGAAGGAACTGGCATTGTACATATGGCTGGTGGTTGTGGAGCTATAGATAGCAAAATTTGTAAGAAAGAAGGTTTTGTAGAAATATCACCTATCGATAATCAAGCAAATTTTCTTGATGGATTTGACTTTATGTCAGGATTGAATGTCACAGATTCAGATACTACTCAAAAGATTATACAAGATTTAAAAGATAGAAATCTTTTGCTATATGCAGAAGACTATCCTCATATATATCCTCATTGTTGGCGATCAGGAGATGAGCTTGTATTCAAGCAAGTTGATGAGTGGTATATCAATATGGATTGGAGAAATAGAATTAAGAGCGTTGTAAGCGATATTAACTGGATTCCAGAATGGGGAGAAGATAGAGAACACAATTGGCTAGATAATATGGGCGATTGGATGATTTCAAAAAAACGTTTTTGGGGATTAGCTCTACCAATCTGGACATTTGAAGATGGAAGCTTCTATGTAGTGGGCTCCAGAGAAGAATTAAAAGAGCTTTCTGTTGAAGGTTGGGAAGAATTTGATGGAAATAGTCCTCATAGACCTTGGATTGATTATATAAAGATTAAACATCCTGACACAGGTTTAATTGGAACAAGAATTCCAGATGTTGGGAATCCTTGGCTTGATGCAGGGATTGTTCCTTTCTCTACATTAAATTATTTTGAAGATAAGAAATATTGGAATGAATGGTTTCCAGCTGATTTTATTACAGAGTGTTTTCCTGGTCAGTTTAGAAACTGGTTTTATTCTTTATTAGCTATGTCATCTTTTCTTGAAGATAAAGCTCCATTTAAAACCTTGCTTGGTCATGCTCTAGTCAAAGCTGAAGATGGTAAGGAGATGCACAAATCAGCAGGAAATGCTATTTGGTTTGATGATGCTGCTGAAAAAATAGGTGTTGATGTAATGAGATGGATGTATACAAGACAAAACGTTGAAAATAACCTATTGTTTGGTTATGAAAAAGCAGATGAGGTTAGAAAGCGATTAATTAGTTTTTGGAACATATATTCTTTTTTCTGCACTTATGCAAGTCTAGATAATTTTAAACCACATTCTCATGATATAAACGATAAAGATTTAACATTATTAGATAAGTGGATTGTTGCAAAAGCAAATTTATTAATAAAAGATTCTACGGATCATTATGATCGATTTGAAGCAGATAAATTGCTAAAGAAAGTTGAATTGTTTATTGATGATTTATCTAACTGGTATATCAGAAGAAATAGACGAAGATTCTGGAAGAGCGAGAACGATTCTGACAAATTTGTGGCATACCAAACACTGTATGATGTACTGTTATTGCTTGTCAAGCTTTTATCTCCAATTCTACCATTCATTACAGAGCGTATGTATCTTAATATCTCCCAGGATGATTCAAAAGAGAATCATAACAGTGTGCATCTATCTTCTTATCCAGAATATGAAGACGATAAGATTGATATGGATTTGATCAAGAAAGTAGAAACGCTCAAAAAGATTATTGAGTCTGGTAGGGCAGCAAGAAAGAAAGCTAATATTAAAGTTAGGCAACCATTGTCAAATTTAAAGATATATGAGAATAACTCATCAATTACCTCTTTTATTCTAGATCAGCAGCAAATTATCTTAGATGAATTAAATATTAAGACAATATCAATTGTTAAAGAATTGAAGGCTATGGGTTCTTTCTCTATAAAGCCAAATTTCAAAATTTTATCTTCTAAATTTGATGAAGATATGCAAACAGTAGTTAAATATATTGCCACACTTGACCAGTATCCTGTAATGGATAAATATCTAAATAATGAGAAGATAGCTTCAGAAGAATTTGACATTATCAAAGAAGATATTATTATTCAGATTCAAGGACATGAAAAAGAAGAGGCATTCTTCTCTAATGATGTAATCGTATCTATAAGTACTGAAATTGATGAAAGTCTAGCAGCTGAGGGTCTCATTCGAGAGCTAATAAGACATGTACAAGTAATGAGAAAAGAAGCAGATTTTAACGTCGATGATAGAATTATATTATCTGGAAACTTTTCTAATGAAATAGCGAGCGCTATAGAAAGCCACAAAGAGTATTTTATGAATGAAATTTTATGTACAGATATAGTGGATAGTTTGGAAAATTGTGATTATAATTCTGTCT
>DASCOP010000061.1:0-8752 GCA_036012065.1 Fidelibacterota bacterium | reverse complement strand
CCCTGACATTGTCTGAAATAGTGAATCTGCAATAGTATCGCTATCTGCTAGTAAATCCTCATCAATAAACTTACGTTTTTGAATAGAACGTCCACTCGGGATATAATATTTAGAATTGGTAATTTTTAAAGCAGTTTCTTGATTTATTCCTATCACAGTTTGAACTAAACCTTTTCCAAAAGACTGATCTCCAAGAACAACAGCTCTGTCATGATCTTGCAATACTCCAGCGACAATTTCACTTGCTGATGCACTACCACCATTAATTAAAACTGCAATATCTATTGAGTTTGGTAAAAATGCATTATTGAGAGATTTATAATTTTTTAAATTTTTTCCTTTTCTGCCTTTTGTTGAAACCATTTCTAAGTCTTTTGGTAGAATCAAATCTAAGATATCTAAAGATGAAGATAATAGTCCGCCTGGATTATCTCTTAAATCGATAATAATGTTGTCAGCACCTTCTCCCATTAAAGAAAGAAAGGCCTCTTTAGTTTCACCTACAGTATTATTTGAAAAGTTTGTAATTCTAAGATATCCTACTTCTGGACTTGCCATTCCATAATAAGGAATGTCTTTAATTGTAATAATATCTCGAGTTATAGTATAATCTTCTGTCTCGCCTGTAATTGGTTTTTTTATAGTTAAAATGACGTCTGTTCCTTGATCGCCTCTGATTTTATTAGTCGCATCTTTTAATTCTAACCCTTTGGTAGGTTCGCCATCAATATTCATGATTTCATCGCCTGTAAAAATACCAGCACGCGATGCTGGAGATCCCTCAATAGGCCCTACAACTGTCAATTGCTCTTCATACATATATATCTGAAGACCAACTCCGCTAAATTCACCATCTGTTTTAATGGCTAAATCTTCTAAATCTTTCTCTTCATAATATTCTGTATATGGATCAAAATTTTCTAGCATAGAATTAATTATTTTAGTGGTTAGTCTTGGCACATCTAACTCATGAACATATTCGGTTAAAAGATATTTATAAACAGTCATAATCTGCTGTTGTGATCGTGCTATTTCACGATAGACATCCAGCTGTTGACTGCGCAACACTCCAATTGAAAATACGGTTACAGCTATAACAATAATTGATGTTCTTCTAATCCAACTCATAATCTAAATTTTTCCTGCATTGCAGTCCATATATCTTCAAAGACCTTATCAATAGATTGGTCTCCATTAATTAGAATAACTCTATTGGGTTCTTTTGCATTTAATGCTAGATACTGATCGCGCACCCTCTCTTGAAAATTCAACCCTTCGCTCTCAATTCTATCTCTTGAAACTGACATTCTTTCATTTGCTTTTTCTATAGGAATATCAATAAAAAATGTAATATCAGGCTTTAAGGTATAGGTTCCAAAATTGTTTATCTCCTCTAACGCACTAACGCTCAATCCTCTTCCACCGCCTTGGTATGCCAATGTCGAATCTGCATAGCGATCTGCTACCACCCATTTTCCGTTAATTATCTGGGGTAAGATTACCTTGTCAGTCAACTGTGCTCTACTAGCAATCATCAATAATGCTTCAGCGCGATCTGACATAGATTCTTCAGCATGCAATAAAATCTTCCTAATAGATTCAGAGATAGGATCTCCTCCTGGCTCTCTGACGGTAGCTGCCGCAACTTCAACCTCAGCAAGTTTATCAATTAACTTTTCAGCTTGCGTAGATTTTCCGCAACCATCTACACCTTCAAATGTAATAAATTTCCCGTTAGAAGTAGATTCTGTCATCATTTTTTCCAATCATAATTACTATTTCACCTTTAATCTTTTTTGAATCAAAAAAATCAATTGTACTGCTAAAATTACCTCTAATAATCTCTTCATACAACTTTGTTAATTCTCGACCGACAACAACAGGTCTTTCACCTAGAGCTTCTTTTAGCTGATTTAGTGTCTTTATTAGTCGATGAGGACTCTCAAATAATACTATAGTAGTATCTAGATCTTTTAAAAAAGAAATTTTCTTTTGTCTCCCTTTTTTTGTTGGCAAAAATCCTATAAATGTAAAAGCATCTGAAGGCAATCCTGATATGCTAATAGCAGCAGTTAAAGCTGATGCGCCTGGTATTGGAACAATATCAACATCTGCATCAATACATGCTCTCATTAAGCTATACCCAGGATCGCTAATCGTGGGTGTTCCAGCGTCTGAAATCAAAGCAACATCTTTGTTGTTATTTAAAGTATTCACAACACGAGCAATATCTTTATCACTACTATGATCATGATAACTATACAGCTTTGTATTAATGTCATAATGGGTCATTAATTTTTTTGATGTGCGCGTATCTTCTGCAAAAATACAGTGTACATTTTTCAGGGTCTCTACTGCACGAAATGTAAAGTCTTGTAAATTGCCGATAGGTGTAGCAACGACAAATAATTTGCCCTTATCAGACATTATGCCAGCTTGTTTAGTGCGCTCTTAAAACAGTCCATACCAAAATCAATATCTTCTGTAGTAACATTCAGGTGTGGTCTAAAGCGTATAGAATAGTTTCCGGAACCCAATAAGATAGATCCTTCCTCCATTAATAATTCTGCTAACTTATCTCTCTGCTCACTTGAAGGTAAATCAAAAGCACAATATAATCCCTTTCCTCTTGCGTTTGAAACAAGGCCTGGGAATTCGTTCTGAAGGGTTCGAAGGTTGTCTAATAAATACACTCCAGTTTCAGCTGCTTTTTCAACGAGATTTTCTTTCTCTATTAGCTCTAAATAAATTGTTAGACGAACCATATCAACTAGACTTCCACCCCAGGTAGAATTAATACGACTTGATTCTTGAAATACATTGCCTTCTATTTCATCTACACGCGTACTGGATGCAATACCGCACACCTGAGTCTTTTTCCCAAAGGCAATGATATCAGGTTTTGCCGACAAATCTCCGCAGTCACAACTAGACGTGCAAGTATCTGATCCAAAATGTTGATGTGCCCACATTTTTCCTGTAACACCTATACCAGTTTGTACTTCATCATAAATCAACATAATATCATTCTCATCTGCAATTTCTCTTAATGCATTCATAAACTCACATCGAAAATGATTATCACCGCCTTCGCCTTGAATTGGCTCTAATATAATAGAAGCAATATTATCTGGGTTAGCTGCGATAGCATCTTTTATTTCTTGTAAAGACTGATTTTCTGATGCTATTACTTGATCTAAATTATCCTCCAACGGAAATATAATCTTTGGATTGGTCACTCTTGGCCAATCAAATTTTGGAAAGTACATTGTTTTTCTCTTATCTGGAGAATCAGTTAAAGACATTGTATACCCAGTTCTTCCATGAAAACACTGTTTAAAGTGAATAACTTTTTCACCTTTAACACTACTTCCTTTTGCTAAATTTTTTCTACGTTTCCAGTCAAATGCTACCTTTAGTGCATTTTCCACCGCTAATCCTCCGCCTTCAATAAAGAAAGTGTGGGGCAAATAATCTGGTTGTGCAATGCGCTTAAATGTTTGCATAAATTCAGCCATTTCCTGAGAATATACATCGGAATTAGTAGGCTTATTAATTGCAGCGATTCTCAAGCGCTCTGATTGTTCTAATACGTATGGATGGTTATATCCAACAGATAAAGAAGCAAACATAGAGAATAAGTCTAAATATTCTTTTCCACTTACTTTATCTACTAACCAAGATCCATGCGATTTCTCTAAATCAATAATTGGGGACATTCCATCTGCAAGAATGCTTTCAGCAATAACTTTTCTAATATCAGATTTATTCACTTATTATTCTCCTGTTTTTTCTGGATTCTGAAACGACCAGAAACCAAGTACCAATACAATAAAGACCATCATATAGAATGTACCATAATTATAGTCTGATGATGAGAAAAGGATAAGGTCATTGAAACGACCAATTAGAAGTGATATTCTGCCCATTACAGCAAAACCAAATGAAGCACCAAAACTAATCATCAAGAAATAAATTCCTAATCGAGTAAATTTTCCATAAGAACCGGTTTGTTCTCTTGAGAAATAGAAATACATCAAGGCACTTATTGTACCCACTAAAATAACAATATTATTAAATACGCTATCTCCAGACATATTAAAAAATGGTAAAGATCCGCTAAATATATCTACCGCACTAGCACTAATTTGACTTAACACATTAGAGCTTAAATATCCATATGCCTTTAATCCCGCTGCGATACCTACCGTGTAAGCAATACCCCATCTTGCCATCCAACTAAATTGCTTAAAAATACTAAGTAACATCATTATACCTAGCAATAATGGGAAAAAATAAAGCACATTAAATTCATGATTAAAATCAACCTCAGCAATAAAAGCTAAGGGACCATCCTTAGGAAATAATCTTCCGAATAAATTTGGATAAATCTGTGTCCAATAAAACGTTGCTGCCCAGTAAGCGGCTGACACGCCAACAAATACGTGTTCTGCAATTTTATAGAAAGGGTTATCTCTATAAAGATAAGACAGAATTCCTAATGTTAAAAATGCTGCAATCCATGCACCGAGAATAGTAGAAAATGCCATGTTAATACTTCCTCTCTCTTCTCTATGTTATAAAGTATGCTAGATTACCTAAAATAATAAACAATACAATAACAAGGTGAGCAAATGATTGTGCAGCCATTCCTTGAATTGCAATACCAGGTGTAGCTATTAATGATTCATATTCTGCGGCACCAGGCATACCAGCAAGAATTCCTTTTACTTGTCCACTTTGGACATAAGGCATCACTTCATTTACTTGAATAGATGTTGTTCCAGATGAAAGCGGTACACCGGTTGGATCTCCTCCATACTGTACCCATTCAAACGTTCCTGGATATCCGGCAGATCCTGTAAAAATAAACTGAAAATCTTTTAAATTATTAATCCCTTCCATCATAGGAATATCTGCAAGCATTGTTCCTTTAGAATCAACGGTATATACTTTACGTAGATCACTAGCGAGGCCTTTTACAATTGCTTCATTTCCTGGTCTAAAACCTAATAACACATAATCTTCGTACTCTACTAACTCAAACTCTTGATTAATTTCTTCTAATGCATCAAGAGCCATATACAATCCATCGGGCCATAAGCACGTAATATAAATTTGATGACCATTACGCAATACTTGTCTCATTACTCCCAATGTCATTGGATGAATTTCCGGTTTAGTGCTTGGACCATAGTCAAACGACATTAATATCTTTGAATTGGCAGGAATTGCTTCAATTGCATCATATACTTTTCGAGTGGTCGGCGTTTCTTTTATTGGCAAGTCTATTGGACGTAAAAGCGGTATAAATACAGCTAAACCAATCAATAAAAAGATAAATCTTCTATCGACAGAACCCAATTTTAATATCATGTCTTCTAAAAATCTCATTGATCACCTATATATGATTTTTCTAATCCAAATATGTAGCGCAAACTGGTCACAATAATTCCTAATCCAATTCCAATCATAATTGCTCTTGCCCCTGCTAAATTTGGAACTGTATAAATCCATTCTTGCAATGATGGTAAGAAGAATATTGCAGGTTCAGTTGGGTTCCAGCTCATATTAACCCCCAAGAGAGTAACTCCTAATAAACCTGAGACAAATACACCAAAAACAATCTTACGACTCTTTAGGTAACTATTTGCAAAAATTGTACCAACAAACACTAATAAGTACATAATCATCCAAGGTGTAATTAAGCTACCTACAGGTACTCTACCTAACATAATAATAATACCAGCTAGAAGTAATAGTGTAGCTTCAAAATTTCTCGCTCTAAATGCACGGTATGATGCAGAAGCAACATAGAATGCAAGCAATGCAAACATGGTTGCAGATAAAGGAGTAAAGATACTATCAAACATCCACTTAAATAAACCGCCTTCTGTAGAAATATGGGCTCCCCATTCTACTGCTTTCACAGCCTCAGCAGATCCAGATGCTAGAATTGCTTGTTCAGCGGCTTTTTGTGTGAAATAAACCTCTTCACCTACAAAAAATGCTCCCTTCATAAAAAAACCAATAGTGAAAGCAAAAAAGAATGAGGCGATAGCAACAACACTATATTGCCATCCAGATTGCCTCTTTACTACTTTTAAGAATTGTAATTTTAATAGATTTAATGCTCCAAGGAAAATCGCAAAACTCGCAATAATATCATACCATTGGGTCGCATCATCATTTACAAATGATTCAATTGATTCATTTTCGATAAACCATCCAAATAAAGTCAAAGATCCAAAAAATGCAACAATACCGATTGGGATGTATCTTTTTAATAACATCTTATAATCCCAACCATGTTAAAAGATTGAAATTTGTTAACCCTAAGTCAAATAAAGATCGTGATAACAATGCAGCTATAATAAAACTAATCAACATAAGTTTTACCGCATCTTGTGTCTTTACCCCTGCAATTAATTCTGGCTTTCTTGATAGATATGCACTCGCTGCAAAATATTCTTCACCCATCAATGTATAGTCACAAGCAGTCACAAAGAAAGGAATTTGTGCTTGAGATGCAGTCCCTGCAATCTGAATTGCCCCAATACTATTACCAGTCTCTGCGAATAAAAGTGATTCTGCATAAAATTTACCCATATACATACATGCAGCTGGCTTATCTCTTTGCATAATACCATTTACTCCTGCTGCATAAGCAAATTGATCATCGGTAACATAGTGTACCATATCTTCATTAAACATCTCAGGACGTCCTTGCGTTAGATATGCCTCTTTACAGGATTCTCTAGCAGCTTGCATTACAATTGATCTTGCAACTGGAACGTCTAGGCTTGTTTCATATTGTGCAGTCATTTGAGCAACATGACCTAGAATAATTACACCAGCAACAGTCTCTACTTCATTCATATCCATAATACCTGGAACATAGAGAATAGGACGACCCATCTCAGTGGAACGACCTACAGCTTCTTCTACTGCTTTTAATCCTGGGATAGTGCGTAAAAAAATTGAATCAGATGAAATTCTAGCTTGTTTTACTTCGTTTAGCATTACCATAATAATGGTCAATAAAAGAACGAACATTACTGCTCTCTCTGATTTAAAAATATGAATTGAATCTGGAAGTTGGGTCAAAACAAAAGTAAAAAGAACAATACCTAAGAAGCTTAAAGCATATGTTTTCAGTTGTTTATTGTTCATTTTTACCCAATCTCTCTAATTCGCAAATTAAAAATTCTACACTCGAATGCTGTTCAAACAATTCAGCAGCCCTATAATAACCATCTGTTTTGACAAATGCACTAATTATTGGCCCAAAAAAAACCATTGTTTGACTTCCGATAAAATTTAAAGGTTTTACCATCTCTAAAAAGAAGATTGAAGGAGTTATTAATTTTAATTCCACTATCTTTCGAGCAATCTTTGATAAGAACGCTTTATCGTCTTTAGTTAATACGTTACTCATTGCAATTCAACCATTTCCAGATTAGCTCTCGGAATAAAAGTGTTCTTTCCATCAATTAAAATCTCAGCTACTCTTACCATTGTTTCTGATTCCATTTTATTTAACTCAGATGGCAATGAGGTTACTGTTCCAATTTTTCCAAAATTTGGTGAACGAATCACGCGAACAGTACTACCTTCTTGAATTCCTTCTGGTTCTTTAGATAGTGAATCTTCTGTATTAGATTCACCTTTTATAGGAATAACAATCTCAGGACGAATTACACCTGCTCTGATTTGTGTTGCACCGTTTACTGATGCCTCATTCCCATTATTGCTCTTTAATAAATTGAATGTTGGATCACTCATTGTGATAGAGCCATAACCTTCTGTGACAATTAACGCTGTAGGCAATTTTTCTGTACCTGTAATTGCTACACCTAAATCATAACCTAAAACTGCCTTTAAATCGTAATAATTGAATCCACCTACAACAATACCCGCTACTTTGCAATCCATAGCCTTCTTGTACGCTTCTAGGCTCAAAAATGAACCTCCAATTAAAATCTTGCCTGCCATGTCTTTTGTAATTTGATCTGCAGTTAATTCTTCTGATGCGGAATTGGAAACCAATGCAAGCTCTCCTCTTTTTTCGCCTGCAATACCAAAGATACCCTGAATAAATGCTGCATCAGACCTTAAGATAATCCCTTCTTTGTCAATAACTTCGTCCACTGTACCGCTCACATAAGCATCTACTTCTACTGGTATTGGAGCCTCTCTTACGACAACGCGTCCTGTACTTTCGGATATTGATTCAATCGTTCCATCAACAGGAGAATCTACAGACGATTTAAACATGCCAAAAACGCCAGGAGTTTCTGCAATCATATCGCCTTTTTTAACTGTATCACCTTCTTTAACTACTAAACAATCTATCACGTCTCTAGGTTCAATATTTAGAATATTATTTACTTTTAACATCTGAACATTTCCAGGAAGGTTTGTTGATGCAATAATAGTATCAGGAGATAATATATCTCCCTTTGCAACTAAGACCTTCCCTTTAAGAGGAAGAATTCTCTCTTTTCTAAACAAAGTCTTCTTTAAAACTTTTAATCCTGGTGTATACGAGTGTGCCATTAAAATAAATCTCCTTTAGGGTATTCATCTACTGCATGTGACCAGTTTAATAAGCTATCAATACGTTCCGATGAATCTTTAGATAGTGTAATTGGTCGATTTCTTCCATCAAAGATTAGCCCAACTACTCCTCCATAAATCACTGAATCCAATGCTTCTCCTTTGCCAGCACCTACATCAATTCCCCTTGATG
>DASCOP010000060.1:0-4718 GCA_036012065.1 Fidelibacterota bacterium | reverse complement strand
TCCGCTTTTAATTGCAGTCACATGGCCTAGTATTGGTTTCCCTAATAATGCAAGGTCTCCTAATAAATCTAATGTTTTATGCCTAACAGGTTCATTTTTAAATCGCAAAATCTGTGATTTATATAACCCGCGATTTCCTTCATAGAACTTAATCCCAAATCTTTTCTTAAAGAAACTTACTTCTTCGTCATCAATTTCTGTATCTACAATAATCACGGCATTACCGAGATTGCCCCCCTTAATTAATCCTTGTTTTTCTAATCCTGCTATCTCGCTTAGCAAACAAAAAGTACGCGCCGGAGCAATCTGTGTTTCATAATTCGTATACATATTTTGTACAGAACTATACTGAACATCTAATTGTTCTAAATCATATTGGATAGTAAAGGTGGTTTTAAACCCATTATAAGGGACTGCTAAGACTTCTACGTCTTTTTCCTCATCTGTGTATACTACAGGTTTAGTGATCTTTAAAAAATTAACTTCAGAATCTTGTTCAATAATGTTGCCCTCGTTTAAAGCAGCTACAAAATCTTTTGCGCTACCATCCATCACTGGCGGCTCTTTACTGTTAAGTTCAATAACAAGATTATCAACACCCATGCCTGCGCATGCTGACATAACATGCTCTGTTGTATGGACTCTTATGCCATTTTCTTCGATAGTAGTTCCTCTAGTTAAATCTACTACATTGTCTATATAAGGAGTAATAATCTGGTCGTCTTTATCAATTCTTAGAAATTTGATTCCACAATTGTCTTCAGCTGGACGAAAAGTAATAGTGCTCTCTACACCTGTATGCAACCCAACACCAGTGCACGATACTGGATATTTAATGGTTTTTTGTTGTCTTTTCATTGTTTTTTTATTCTTTTTTCTAACAATTCCAATCTTGTGAATACCGCATCTCTTTTTTGTTTCTCTTTAAGAGGCCGAGCAGGATTACCAGCATATAGCTGACCTCCATCTAAAGACTTTAAAACGCAGGATCTTGCAGCAAACATACATTCTTCTCCTAATATCACATGGGGTCCAATAGCTGTTTCCCCTCCAACTTGAGAATATGCTCCAATAGTTGTACTGCCACCAACAGTTACTCCTGCTGCTAATAAGCAACCCTCTTTAACTGTTACATTGTGGGCAATATGGATTTGGTTATCAAATTTACAATGGTCCTCAATGACAGTATTTTTTACAGAACCTCTATCAATAGTACAACCTGCACCTATCTCTACAGAATTTCCTATAATCACTTTTTTAATATGAGGAATTTTATGATGTATTTTTTCAATTGTAGTAAAGCCAAATCCATCGCTCCCAATAACAGATCCACTATTGATTACTGTATTTTCTCCAATACTAATATTTTCATATATTGATACATTATCTTTGATAACTGAATTAGATCCTATGGTGCTACCAGTGCTAATTTTAGTGCCAGAACCAATTATAACATTATCTCCAATTATAACATTATCTCCAACAACAGTAAATGGACCAACGCCTACATTTTTACCTAAAGAAGCTGAATTTGAAATTTCTGCATTTTGATTGATTGTATAATCTGGAGGAATCTTACTAGAAAACATGTCTAATATTTTAATCATAGCTAAATATGGATTTTTAACTATAATACCAGGGAGATTTTGTAAGTCTTCTTCGTTAGTAACCACAAAGGCAGAAGCGTTAGAGGAAAGGATGCTCTTTTTATACTTAGGTAAAAAAGCAAACGATATTGATCCGCTATTAGCGCGTTCAATGTCGTCAACATCAGTAATAGAAATGGAATGATCACCAACTATTACGCCTTCTACCTCTAAGGCAATTTGTTCAAGCGTAAACAAAAGAAACCTCTTTATTCGTTAGATTTTCTTAGTTCGTAAAGAACATCATCTGTAAGATCGTGTGTTGGTTTAGTGTAAAGAGATGCTTGAGAGCCGTCCATAATAATATCATAGCCTTTTGATATTGCGACAGCATCAACTGCGGCCTTAAACTTTTGAACTAATTCATACTCTAGTTGTGCTTGCTTCTTGGTTAATTCTCCATTAGGCCCAACCTTTGCCTGTTGATAGCTTTGCATTGAATTATTCATATCTACAATATCTTGCTCTTTTGCTTTCTTTAACTCTTCTGACATCATCAAACTTTGTTGCTCAAACTCTTTAATCATACTATCAAGCTCAGTAGCCATTGTTTGATATTCTTTTTGAATCACTTGCAGTTCAAGCTGTAATTGTTGCTCTACTTCTTTAAACTCTTCAAAATCAAGTCTAATTTTCTCTGAGAAAACTACACCCATTTTTTGTTGAGCAAATGAAACACTAACTAGTAGTAATAAAATTGCTATTTTTTTATACACTTTATTCTCTCCTTTAGTACGTTTGTCCAAATGTGATAGTATATTCCCAACCTTGTGGATTTCCATCACCATTAATATCGTCAAATCCATATCCCATATCAAACCCTAATTTACCAATACCTGGCATAAAAAACCTAACACCAACACCGGCAGACTTTTTCATAGAAAGTGGGCCATTTCTATCTATATAAAACGGCTCAGACATCTTTGAGCTGTTCCAAACATTTCCCATTTCTCCAAAGGCCATTACATATATTACAGGATTTTCTGATAGTGGGAATCTTAACTCTGTTGTTACCCTACCCATTGAGTTTCCACCTACGGCTTGACCAGAAGCTGTTTGTGGTCCGATAGAATTATCTGGATATCCTCGTAAAGCATTACCATAGGGTATCCCATTACCTCCCATAATAAACCTTTCATCAAATGGTACAAAACTTTTTACATCATCATCAACATCCAATGTTTTAATGACTCCTAGCTTAAAAGAGTTATAGAGTATAACCTTAGAAAAAGTCGGTGTAAACCATTGTAGATCTAGTATATGTTTTTGAAAATTTTCGTTTCCACCTAATACTCCGCCGGAATAAGTGTTTTCAATGTGAAATCTGGAACCGCTGGTAGGGAACTCTGCTCTGTTACGACTATCTCTAGACAACATTTGAGATAAACTAATACCCCTGGTCTTATCAAGGCCTCCAATATATGAATCGATATCTTCTTGTGTCCCCTCATATTGCTTTTCCATAATTTTTGCAGACCACATTACTCTAAAGAAATCATCTGGCCAATCTAGTCTTCTTCCAAAACTTGTAACAGCTCCTGCAACCGTGAAATCTAGTGGAAAATAATAATTAGTAGAAGACCCTCTATAAGAATAAAAGATGGATGCTCCAACCAAATATGGACTATCATTAATCATTGGATCTTGGAAGCTAATATTTAAAGATTTGTATTTTGAAGGTTCTTGATTAGAGTATATAGAAAAATTAGTACCTGTGCTTAGTCCAACATTAAATTTTTGTCCTCTACCCATAAAATTATCAAACTCTACGCCTGCTCCACCTGTGATACCGTACTCACCAGTAAAACCAAGATTGGCATTAATTCTTTGGGTAGATTTTTTTTCTTGAACTACAAAATCTAGATTGACCTTGTCTTCGGATATAGGATTAACATCGGGTATAACATTGTCAAAATAATTTAGTATCCAAATATCGCGCTGACTACGCATTAACTTAGATCTATTAAAAACATCGCCAGGGAATAATTTTAATTCTCTCCTAATAACATTTTCTCTTGTTTTATCATTTCCTGAAACAAAAATATTCTCTATATACACCTTACTTCCTTCAGTAAAAACAAAATTGATATCTAAAGAATCTGAACCAAATGGTATAATTTCGGGAGTAACATTGCTAAATATGTATCCTTTGTCTTGATAAACACTCATCATATTTTCATAAACTGATTTAGTAAAATCTTCTTCTGAATAAGTGTCTCCTTCTTGAATTTTTAGTAATTGTCTTAGAGTCGCTTCATCGGCAATTTCATTACCTTCAAATGTAAAGTTTCGATAATGGTACTGCTCTCCTTCATCAATAGAGAGTGCTAATGTTAATGATAAATTTTCTTTATCCACCATTAGGGTATCGCTTAATATTTGAAAATCTCTATATCCTTCATTTTGATAGAAAAGAGCTAGAGCTTTTTTGTCTTCTTCAAAAGTTTTTTCATCAAAACTTTTTACCCAAAAAGACCACCATTTTCTTTCTTTTGTCTCTTTTAATTCTTTTTTTAGTTTACGTTCTGAAAAATGACTATTCCCTTCAAGTGTGATATTTTCTAATCTATATTTTTCATTCTCTGTAACAGAAAAAACCACATCTCTTGCATAATTAGTGCGCACTAAAGTATCTTGCGGAACCTCTATCGTTGATTCAACCTCGACATCAAAATATCCATCCTCTCTATAAATTTCTTTAATTTTTTTAGTAGCAGCGTCCAAAGAACTTGGACGAATTCTTTGGCCTGTTTTTAAATCAATTTTTTCAGTAAATCTTGTTTCTCTTACAGAGATTCCCTCAAATAAAATCTGATTTAATGTAGGACTTTCTTCTACTGTAATTGTAATCTCAACTCCATACTCAGAGTCATTATTTAATACAATATTAACATCGCTAAAAAGGCCTAAGTCCCATAGTCGTGTTACGGCAGTAGATATATCAGATCTTTGAATCTGGGTTCCATCGCGTAAGCCTGCAGAATATTTGATCATTTTATCTGAAGTGGTAGTATTCCCTTCAATATTAACACGATAAAGGTTTACTTCTTGTCCGTATAGCGTGTTTACAAA
>DASCOP010000059.1:0-9509 GCA_036012065.1 Fidelibacterota bacterium | reverse complement strand
GCAAATAACCCTAATGCAACATTTTTGTCTCTTTTGATTATTGAGGAAGCTTCTTTTTCTAAGCTTTCAGCAACATTTTTATTGCGGGCCATCCATACAATCATTGTTGAAAGGAGTACTGCTGCAATAATCATCGTAACGCCTTCAAAGATTGCCGCTTGATATCCATTAAATCCGCCTAATAAAACTTGAAAAATTACAGCAAAAATTCCGGTCATAGCGAATGCAGTTATTACGCCGTTAGTAATACTTTTTGCTAAATGTTTTCTCCCAGTTTTGATAATAAAAGTATAAAGAATTCCAACTACTAGGACTCCTTCAAGCACTTCTCTGAACATTATTAAAAATTCACTCATTATTATTCTCCCCTTTTTTGAGACTTAATCTCAATTTTGAAGTTCTAATATAGATAGAATTCTATTATCATTCAACAATCATATAGCCACGCATAGACATTGCATGTGCTATATATGTACAAACATAAAGATACTTACCTGGTTTTTTTGGTACAGTAAACTCTACAAACGTCTCTTCTTGTTTGTCTGCTAATGGAGTCATCGCTAAAATTCTTCCATCAGGATATGGCTCTCCACCATTACCTTCAGCTAATCCAATAATCATTGGTGCTGCAGATTCATCTTTAAAGATAACTACATTATGTTGCATCTCGCCCATGAAATCAAGTGGAGTATTATTCTTCATTACTATTCTGACTGTAGACCCAGCTTTCACAGTAAATTCTTCCACATCAAATTTCATTTCTGCGCCTAATGATTCAATAGTAACCACTTGGACTTCTTGGTTTTCACCACCACCACAATTAATAATGATTAGTGCTAGTAATGCGATTAGTGTTTTTTTCATTATTATTCCCCTTTTTTGTTATTAATCATATCTTAACATTTCAATATTATTTCCAGAACGATCTATAATATCTTTTTTCATAAAATTGGTAGTGAATATTAATAAAACTATATGTATTTTGATAGTAGTATGAATGATAAAATTCCAATTTTCCCACTTCCTTTAGTACTTCTTCCTGGCGAAAAATTACCTTTACATATTTTTGAAGAAAAATATAAAAAACTGGTTGAGCATTGCTTAAAGAACAATAAAAAATTTGGTATTATTAATTCAAAAAATAATGACTCTTTGATTATTGGATGCACCGCATCTATAGATCAAGTTGTTGGCGGAGAGAATGAAAGCAGAGAATATGATATCTTAGTATCCGGTACGGAGAGATTCATTGTAAAGAGTTATAATACTTCGGAAGACTATAAACAGGCATATGTTAAAACATGGAACGATATAGATGATACTATAGATGAAACTTTATTGCAGGAAGCAAATGTTTTTCTCTATGAAGTATTGCTCAAATTAGGAGCATCTTCTAAAATTCCACAAATTAATATGCCAAAAAGCTCTTTTGAAATTGCTTCTATGCTAGATATAGATAAGAGAGCGAAAAAAATTCTATTAAAGAGCCAATCTGAAAACGATCGCTTAATTGTGTTAAAAAGAATATTAAAGAAAGCAATTATTAAGATTGATTATGAAGATCCTGCTAGATCTGGCTACCCTAGCTACGCACAATTTGAAGCATAAACTCTTCTAGACAGCTTTCTTAAATACCCTATTTAACAATACTATAAAATCATCAATAATTACATAAGAAACTGGTACTAATAACAATATAACAGTCGTTGAAAATAGAATTCCAATACCTAGAGAGATTGCCATAGGCTTTAAAAAGAGCACCTGAGTACTTTGATTCAAGAGTAAGGGGAAGATTCCTAAAAATGTTGTCATTGAGGTTAATACTACGGGTCTAAATCTTGTACGGACAGCATCTAGCACGGCTTTTCTAGTTTTAACTCCTTTTTCTTTGGCTCTATCAACAAACACAACAAGAAGAAGGCTATCGTTTACAACAACACCAGATAGGGCTACCACTCCAAGAAGAGAAAGAACAGACATTGGTTGATTAAATAGGAAATGTCCAAGGACAGCACCTACAATACCAAATGGAATAGCAGATAATACAATCAAAGGTTTAAAATATGATTTCAGCGGTATGGCAAGCAGCACATAAATAGCAAAGATTGCAAGACCAAATTTTAATATAATATCATCTAATTGTTCACTTTGTTCAGCTGGTTCTCCTGCAAGCGCAAAACCTACGCCAGGAGTTTTATCCATTATTTTTTTAAACTTAAGCATTGGTTGTCCTTCAAGTGGGCCTGCTGGCCAAACGATTCTTTGTAAAATCATAGAAGCAGTATTCTGAGAAATATCAACATCAGAAGTCACCTCTATCACACGCTTCCCATCAATACGCGAAATGGCTGCTTTTCCTTCTATTTCTCTGACATTTGCAACCGCATAAAGAGGAACTTTTATGCCTTGTGCTGTACGTATTCTCATGTTTTCTAAGGTTGTCATATTTTCGCGTTCATTCTTTGGAAGTTTAAGCATGACCTTGATGTCATCATCATTACGTTGAATACGCTGTACTTCTTCGCCAAAGAATGCTTGTCTTACTTGGTGCGCAATATCCATTGTGGTTAATCCATACACTTCTGCGGAAGGTAATAGTTCTATTTGCAATTCATTTTTACCTTTGGTGTCCGTATCGGTTAAATCATAAACACCAGAAAATCCAGATAACAGTACTTTAGTATCGTTAACTACCTGCTCTAATTTTTCAAAACTATTGCTTGTAAATTCAAAATGAATTGATTTTCCAGCAGTAAAAATATTAGCACTATAATTTAATCGCTCCACCCCAGGAATATTCCCAATACGCTGACGTAATACATCAATAATATCATATGCACCAATTAATCCCCACCTATCATCTGCGGGAGTTAATACTACAACGACTTCCCCCAAGTGTGGTGTAGATGATGATCTTACACTAGGTCCTGTTGGGCTATTTTCTTCTTCTTTATTACTAAAGTAATGTTGTCCAACAGTTGTTAGTACATGAGAAATAATTATTTCAGGCTGAGTTGTATTTAGTTCATTCTTGAGTTGTAATGCCTCATTTTCAATCATCTTAGTAATCATTTGAGTTTCCTCTATGGGAGAACCTTCGGGTAGTTCAAAGACAATTGTAACGTCTTCTGCCTCTAACACTGGAAAGAATTGCCATTTAACTAGTCCACTACCAACTAAAGACATTGTTATAATCATCATCCCTATAAACACAGATACAGCTACATATCGACTAATAAGTGATTTTTCAACCATGGGCATCCAAAAATTATCTACAAACATATAAAGTTTGGTTGAGCAATAACTTCTCATTGCTTTTAGTTTTTTACCAAAACCTACAAAACTTCTTTGAAACCATTCACCTGCATGATTTAAGTGTGATGGTAAAATGGTCGTTGATTCTATTAATGAAAATACTAAAATTGGAACTGCAGTCATCGGGAACACTTTCCATATGTCACCTGTGTTTCCAGCCAAGGTTAGCATTGGAGTAAATACAGCTATGGTAGTAAGTACTCCAAAAAATACTGGGATTATTACTTCCATAGTCCCTTTAATTGTTGATGTCATGTTATCCTCTTTAAGCTTGATGCGTCGCCTAAAAACATTCTCCCCTACAATAATTGCGTCATCTACTACAATACCTAAAACCACAATAAACATAAATGCAGATAAAATATTGACGGTTACTCCAATCTGTGGAAGAATAATAAGCGCCCCTCCAAAAGAAATAGGAATTCCCATTGATACCCAGAATGCCACAGAGGGTCTCAAAAACATCGTTAATAAGAATAATACTAAGATCATTCCAATAGCAAAATTTTTATAAAGCAGGTTAATACGATCTTGCAGGTATCGTGCTTGGTCATACCAATAATCAATACTGACATTAGCAGGCATATCAAGCTTTTTATTTTTTACATAATTTCTTAATTGTGCCGCAGAAAGGAGTACGTCTTGATCACCAACCAAATTTATACCAATGAACATTGCTTTAACACCATCCCATCGATAATATTGTTCTATATCAACAAATCCATCAGTAATAGTTGCAATATCTTTGAGAAGTAGTTGATTTCCATCTGCTTGGCTTTTAATAACAATATTTTCATATTCTTTGGCATTATAAGATTGTCCTACAGTTCTAATTAATAAATCACCACGCTTGCTTGACAGGAGTCCTCCGGGTAAATCAATAGATCCAGCATTGATTGCCATTGCTATTTGATCAAAATTTAGATTGTACTTTTCTAAATTTTTTTCAGATACTTCAATCGTAATTTCTTTATCTCTGCTCCCAAATATTTCTGTAAACGAAACCTGACTAAGCTCTTTAATTTCATCATTGATATTTTTAGTAATATTGAGAAGCACCTGTTCATCAACATCTCCAAAGACAATAATATCCAAAACTTTCTCATTGAGTTCCATTTTTTTAATGATTGGAGCTTCACTGTTTTGTGGAAAAGTACTAATACCATTAATAATGGTTTTAATATCATCTAATGCAGTATCAAGATCTGCACTATTATGTATCTTTACCGCTACGACCCCTAATCCTTCAAGCGAATTGGATCTTAATTTTTTAATCCCAGATACTCCCTCGAGCCTATCTTCTATTTTAGAACAAATTGAAGATTCTATTTCTTGTGCGGATGCTCCAGGATAAACTACTTTGACCATAATAGTATCAAGATCTGGTGTTGGAAAAAATTCAGATTTCATTGTTGGATATGATACGAAAAATCCGCCAACAATTAAGAAAAACATAAATAGGTTTGCAGGAACACTATTTTTGACGAACCAGGTAACAATCCCTTTCATTATTGATATCTTGGGGTTACTATCATTCCATTAGTTGCAATACTAAGCTTTGAAACAACTATCCTTTCACCTGCTGAAACTCCACTTTCTACTATAATATAATCTTTTGTCCTAGTAGCTATATTTATTTTTCTTATTTCCAGGGCATTGCTTTGGTTCAGCACCCAGAGTTCACTATTAGGAGTTAATGCAGTATCAGGAATTATAAAAACATCAGTTAACTGCCTACCGCTAATCTCTGCTTCTACAAACAGTCCAATTGGCAATGTAGGTTTTGTATTTTCAATGAAATTATTTTTAAAAATTGCAATAAGCTTAATCATTCGAGTCATTGGATCAATAACACCATCAACTCTCTCTAAATTTCCACTCCATTCTTGCATTTTCCCCTTATAAAGAGATTTAATGATTACCAATGATCGTTGATCAGGGTTCAATTTTCTACCATCCATTGGTATATCAAGGAATTGTAAATCACTATCTTTAACAGAAAGCGTTACTTCAATTTCATTTGATGTATACATTGATCCTATTGGTTGACCCGGAAGAATAGTGGATCCTAAATCAATATTGATATTTTGAATACGACCAGTATATGGTGCAGTAATTTCAGTTTTGTTAAGTTTTTTTTCTGCTGATTGCACTTGTGCTTTTGCGACCTCTAGGGCTGCTTTTGCTTGTTTTAATTGAGGTTTTTTAGCAGTTAAATCTTTTGCAATACCTTCGCCGACTTTACTCCAAGCTTCCTGAGCAATCTCTGCTTCCGCTTCTTGTACTGCTAACTGCACTTCTGCACTTGCTAACTGCAACAAGGCATTTTTGTACTGTAGTTGTAAATCAGTATCATCAATTTTAGCTAATATTTCACCAGCAATAACTGAAGATCCTTCAGAAAACTTTTTAGAACGATAAATTACTTCTCCACCTACTTCAGATGTTAAAATAGTTTGAATGATAGGTATTGTTGTACCAGTAGATTTTATTTTTACTTCATAATCAACGGGTGTTAATATTTGCACATTGACATCTAATGGGCGCGGTGCTTCCACGGGGCTAGGGGAGACTTGTCCTAATATGTATATAGCAAATGCAATTACTATTGCACCGAATATAATAAATAATGGTTTTAAATATTTAATCATCGCTTATAAGTAAACCCTCCTCCTAATGCTAATATTAAGTTGATTCTTTGTTCAATGCGAATCCTTTCTGCTCTCGATAACATATTCTTATTGTCAAATAATACATTATTGGCATTGATCACTTCTTCGATACTTGCGACACCTCTAGTGAATTCATCAAACGTTGTATTGTACATAGATTTAGATAATGCAAGATTGCTTTTTAGTAGATTGAGCGATAGTTGTGCGCTTTGGTCAAATTCTAAACCTGACTCTACCTCTTTATATGCAGTTAATAAATTATTAACAAAATCTAGCATTGCAATTTCTTGATTAGTTTTAGCAATTTTTTTATTTGCTATCAGTTTTCCAGCATTAAAAATAGGTGCGAATAAATTAATGCCATTACTCCAAACACTAAAATCATCATTTAACAAATCTTGAACATTGCTTGATGCTCCTGTTGCTCCTACTAAACTAAATGAAGGATACAGCGATCGAATTGCCTGCTTGTTGAGCGCTTTAGATGCCAGCAAGTTATACTGTGATGCGATTAAGTCAGGACGCCTTTTTACTATATCAGCTGGTAAAACTTGCGGTATATTTGGAAGAGATTGTGGAAAATCTTTTCCTGTATCTAATGTTAAATTTGGATATTCTTTTATCAGCACCTTTCCTTGATGAACAAGAGAAGTAGCAATACTTTTCTTATTTTCCAAATCACTTTTTGCAAGATTTAATATTATTTCTGATTGTTGTAAGGCTTTTAATGATATAACGCCTTTGTCATAACGGCTTGTATATAATTCAAAAATAATTTTCGCATTATTATATTTTTGTTGAGCATTTTCTGTTAATTGTTTTGCTTCTATAATCGAGAAATAGAGTTTTGTAGCTTCAGATGTTAGAGAAAATTGATAATAGGTATAATTATATTTTGCAGATAAGTATTGTTGTTTTCCTGCAAGCCTTCCTTGTCTCATTTTACCCCATAAATCAATTTCCCACTGCGTACTTAATGATAGATTATAATTCTCTTGTGTAAACGTTGTTATTTCATCATTCTGACTCCCGAAGAAAGAACTAAAGATTGGAGGAAAGCCAGCTGTATTCTGTTCAGATTCTGATCCGCTAGCGCTAAGTGCAATAGATGGGAAAACATTGGAAGTTGAAATTACAGATGCCTGTTTTGCAACTCTTGTATTGAGCATTGCTTGTTCCAAGTTAATGTTTTGTTCCAAAAATTGATTTAAAAATTGATTTAATTTTTCATCTTGAAATTCATTCCACCATATGTCTGAAATATTAATTGTTACCGGAACGATAATTGCCCAGTTTTCAGGAATATTATTTACCATGCTCTCTGGTTCAATAGCTTTTTTACTCGCACAGCTTGTCACCAAGAGAATAAGTAGTAGTTTTATCGCATAATTTACCATATTTATTTTGCCATTAAATATTCAGATATTTTAAATAATAGGATCAAGCTAATAGCCCAACTAATACTAATGATTGCATAGTTAATATTTCCATCAGCAACAGAAGCTGCATTAATTGCTTCGCCACCCATATAAGCGAGTGGAGCTAGCAGTCCATAAAATCCAATAAGAATATATTTCTCTCTCAGTCGATTCATCGCATGATTAATCTGAGCTGCAAATCCTGCCCACATACATAGTATCCATATTGGAGCTAGATGAGGAATAGATGTTATATTGCCATTATAAGATACAATCCCAAAAAAAGAAAAACTGGAATCAACAATTACTCCCATTAAAATTGCTATGAATATTAATTGAATTTCTTCTTTAAGGTGATCGGTAACTATGCTAAAGTGTAGATATAAAAATATAAGAGTTGGTATTAATGCGAGGGCTATCTCGCCTTGAGCTCCACTATAAATACAACAAAACCATACTATTGAGAAACCAAAATAGTTAATGGCAACATTAGTATGTGATAGAATATATTTAATCATGTTTAATAAAGGTTTCTAATTGAATTTATCTTCAATAATCTGAAACCTAAAGGTAAAGATTTTCTTCAATTGAGGTAGAATAAATATCAAAAACAGTATCAGTGTTATTAATGGTATAATTTGTGTTAAGTCCATTTAATGTTTCCCCGAAATAAAAAGTGGCTCGAGAGGGAATTGAACCCCCGACACAAGGATTTTCAGTCCTCTGCTCTACCAACTGAGCTATCGAGCCTTAAAAAAGCGTAAAAAACTACACATTATAAGTTATTTAAAAAACACATAAATATTTATTAGTTTTAGAAATGAAAAATATTATTATTTCTTCTTCAAATGAGCACAAAATATCTGAAATTATTACTAAAATTCAACCTTTCTTTGATAAGATTTATTCATTAAGCGATTTTCCTGACATAGAAGATATAAAAGAAGACGGAACTTCTATCGTAGAAAATTCGTTTATCAAGTCAAGGGTAGCATTTAATCATACTAAGATTCCATCTATGGCAGATGACACCATATTAGAAGTGGATCATTTAATGGGAGATCCTGGTATTTATACTGCTAGATATGCAGGAGAAAATGCTACCTATGAAGACAATATGAAGAAATTGATAAAAAATATGGAAGGCGTACCTTTTGCAGAAAGAACAGCTAGGTTTAAAACAGTGGTTACTTATGTAGATGGAATAAATGATTTTTTTGTGGAAGGGTGTTTAGAAGGTAGAATATTAGAAGAGAAGCAAGGAGATTTAGGATTTGGTTATGATCCAATCTTTTATGCATCAGAACAAAATATATCTTTAGGAAATATGAGCTTAGAAGAAAAAAATAAAATCAGTCATCGTGCAATTGCAATTCAAAAATTTGCACATAAAATAAAAGAATTAATGAATGCGTAAAATTTATCTATCCACTATTTTTTTATTTCTATCTCAAGTCATGGGCGTTGAACATCCCTATGACAAAAGCATTGTTACTAATCCTTTTTTTAAGAAAAAAACAGCCAACTTTTGTTTGAATGACTTATCTAATTATCCAATAGGAATTTTTAATACGACCCAATCTTTAAAAAAGTATACTGTTGAACTAGATGTTGATTCTAATCTGATTGCAATTAGTGAATCCACTTTCAACCACACTAATGTTATCCCATATATTTCTTCATTAGATAATTATTTAAAAGATTTATATGCAATTAATCAACAATATAATTTTCAAGAACCCTTTAGCTTATCTGCTTCAGATACTACAATTGCTAGCAATAAGGGAAGATATCTAGAAGTTGCTGATTTTAATTTAGGAGCATTAGGAAGAGCGTCGCTACGAGTACAAGGTAATATTAACCTATCTGGTAAATTAGTCAATCAAGATCAAGAGCTAGTAAGATCTTCTTATAAGGAGCAGGAAAAAACCAACTTTAAATTTGACCAAAAACAACAATTAAATGTTCAAGGGAAGGTTGGTGAAAGAATCACTATATCTTTAGATCAAAATTCCGAAAGAGACTTTGATTGGGAGAATACTATTCGTGTTGATTATGCTGGAGATGAAGATGATATTTTACAAAGACTTGAAATAGGAAATAT
>DASCOP010000058.1:0-7063 GCA_036012065.1 Fidelibacterota bacterium | reverse complement strand
CTGTAGAATCTTTAAGAATTCATAAAGTGCAGATGGAAGGAAAGAAAATAATGCCTGCAAAAGACTTTATATTAGGAATGCCAACATTAAAAGGCAGTAGGTTTAGCTAGGTGAATTCTCTTAAACATATATTGATTTTTTTAACTACTGGAATATTTTTTATTCTATTTATTAATTACTTATTGATGCCGACCTATATAAATCAAAAAAGTATGATTGCTATACCTGATCTTGAAGGTTTGAGCATACTAGAAGCAGAGTCTATTACAAAGTCTGAAGGCATACAAGTCGTTGTTGCAGATACAATCTTTACAAATGATCTTAACCCTGGTATTATATTAGAACAATTCCCTTCAGCAGGGAAAGAAGTAAAGGCCGGCAGAGCAATCAAAATTAAGATTACTCAGCTTAGTCAGAAAATACTGGTACCAGATGTCCTCGGAAAAACATTGAGATCTGCAGAAATAGAATTAGACCAAAATGGTCTTAACGTAATTTCTGTACAGTATGCTTATAGTCCCAACTATCCTAAGGGAATTGTATCTTGGCAAGGCCCTGCTCCTCTGGATAGTCTGAGGAAAGGTCTTGGAGTAAGACTTGAAGTCAGTACTGGTTTAGCACCGAATGATTTCGTTACAGTTCCTGATTTAGAAGGAATTTTCTATAGTGAAGCCATAAAGAGGATTAGTGCAATAGGTTTGAAAGAAGGATCTATTAAATTTGTTGCACAAGATGAATTTTTACCAAACACTGTTCTAAGTCAAAATCCAAGAGAAGGGACTAAAGTGTCTCAAGATAGCCATATAAACTTAATTATTAGCAAATGACTATTGTAAAAAATAGAGAATTCATTCTTTTTAAGAGCTTATTGGTTATAGTAATACTATTTGCTCTATTTTCCTGCTCCAATCCTTCTTCGAATAACGAAATGGAAGCAAATGAAGAAATTGCTTTCAATTATAACTTAGAATTTAATGATACTGATATCATGAGCTCTGATTCTCTATATTATGAGCTAACATTTGATATGATCGGCGCAGAATCTCTAAATATGTCAATTGCAATTGATAGCATTGCCTATGAATCTTTTGAAATTTCATCTATTGATTCTTCTATCCAAATATTAAATGGGCATATTCCTGTTAGCGATGCAAGTAAAAGTATTCAAGTGTCTTTTATAAAGGATGATATGATCATCACTGAGAAAGAACACGCTATTCCTTTAAGAAAAAATATCGCAGTTACTACATTTTCTGATAATAACAGCAATAAAAATGTTTTATTTGCTAATAATAGGTTTATAAATCATACGAATATTATATATGACAAATTTGAAAAATATGATTTTACTAACACTGAAATTGTTATTCTAGATGATTTAGATATGCTATCTGATAAAATGGTTGTTGAATTACAAAAATTCCTTTTAAATGATGGATTTGTAATTGTCTTAATGAATGAAAATATCAAAGTTAATAATGAGCTTGCTTATAGCTTAGGATATCCCCAAATCAAGGCAATCAGGGGAGCTTCAAGAAATCAATTTTTTTCTGTTATAGATCAAGGATTTTTAAAAAAACATTCATTCTTTTCAAAGAATGTGGCAAATCAAACTAAGGTTTATAGGTATTTTGAACTTAAAGACAGTGAAAAAGATTTTTCTAGAATAATGATATCTACCAACGATCCACTACTAATAGAAAAAGACGTTTTAGGGGGAAAAATATTTTTTCTAACAACAAAAATTGACTCAAACTGGTCTAATGAATCTTTTGATTTATTATTAACTGATATCTTCAATAGTATATTTTTCCAAAGATTCTCTTATAATGAATCGTAATCCAGAAAAAGTTCTAATAGTCGCACCTAGAATATGGAAAAGCGATAAAAATTATAATTATAGCATAGAAGAACTCTCTTTGTTAATAGATACATTAGGTTTGAAAGTTTGTGGCGTCATTGAGCAAAAGTTAAATCGTATTAATCCTGCCTATTTTGTTGGTTCTGGAAAAGCAAAGCAGATTGTAGAACAAGCCAAACTCTTGAAAGCAGATTATATAGTTTTTGATGAAGACTTAAGTCCTGTTCAAACGAAGAATTTTCAAAAATTAGAAAAAGAAATAAAATTTATTGATAGAAGTGGAGTGATTCTTGAGATATTTTTTAATAATGCAAAATCAAAGGAGTCTAAGACTCAAGTAGAGTTAGCAAGGCTTCAATACCAATTACCTCGTCTTACAAGAATGTGGACCCACCTTGAACGACAAATGGGTGGTTTTGGAACAAGAGCAGGGGCAGGAGAGACGCAAATTGAGGTTGATAGAAGAATTCTCAGAAAAAGAATATCAAACCTAAAGAAAAAATTGAAAGGTATTGATTCTGAAAGAAGAGTTCAGAGCAAAAAAAGACAATCTTTTTTTAGAACATCTTTTGTTGGATACACCAATGTTGGAAAATCTTCTCTAATGAAAGCAATTACTAAGAGCGACGTATTAATTAAAAACCAATTATTTGCTACGTTAGACACGACAGTGAGACGTTTATTTATTGGTGATTCTAATTATGTGTTAATGAGTGATACTGTTGGTTTTATTAGAAATCTTCCAAACAATCTTATTGCAAGTTTTAAGTCAACTTTACAAGAGGTTGTTGATTCTAATTTGCTGCTTATAGTTTTAGATGCTAACTCTAAAGATTTGCATAATGAAATTGCTACAATACAGAGCGTATTACAAGAAATTGGAGCCAATGAAATTGACTATCAGTATATATTTAATAAGATTGATATAGTAGATGAAGACAGAATATCTTATTTACAAAAATCATTTCCTGAAGCGATTATGGTTTCTGCAACAAGGGCACTTCAGCTATCGAATATTAAAGATGTTATTGTAGAAAAACACAAAGAATGGTCTATTTCTCTAAAGAATCCATCGCACATGCAACAGTAGCATCACCAGTTACATTAGTTGCAGTTCGAATCATATCTAAAATTCTATCTACGCCTAATATTAAAGCGATTCCTTGACTAGGAACGTTAATAGCTTCTAGTATAATTACTAACATGATAATCCCAGCTCCTGGAACAGCAGCAGTTCCAATAGATGCTAGAACAGCAGTAGCAACTATAGTGAATTGATCAACAAAAGTAAGATCCATACCAATAGCCTGCGCTATAAAGACTGCTGCAACTCCTTGGTATAATGCAGTACCATCCATATTGATTGTTGCTCCCAAAGGAAGAACAAATGAGGATATTTCTTCTGATACGCCTAAATCTTTTTCACAACGTTTCATTGTTACTGGCAGAGTAGCTCCACTTGAACTTGTTGAAAATGCTAATAATTGCACTGGAGCCATAGATTTGAAAAAATGTTTTAAATCCATATTAGTGAACATCTTTAATATTGTAAGGTATGTAAGGCTCATATGTATGAACAGTCCCAACACTACAACTCCCATATAGAATAGGAGTGCAGATAAAATACTTCCAATTTGAGAAACATCTCCAGAAACAGAGCTAATAGTCTTAGCTATTAAAGCAAAAACTCCGTACGGAGCAAAATACATTATCATCTCTACCAGCTTAATAATCATTTGATTGATACCTTCTAGGAAAGCTAATACCGGTTGTGAGAATTTTCGATCAATGCCAATCAATGCAATTCCAAAAATGATTGATATAAAAACTATTTGAAGCATATTGCTATTATTGGAAGCTGCTGAAAACATATTACTTGGAACCATATCTACCAATGGTTGTAATGGGCCTCTATTATCTTGAACAGAGCTTGCTAGGTCTTGTTTGCTAGCTGCTTTATCGACATATTCTTGACTTAAGCTTTCTTGAAAATCTTCTGGTATACCTGCTCCAGGTTCAAGAACATTGACTAATATTAATCCTATGCTAACAGCTATTGCTGTAGTGCTGATATACAGGGCGATTGTTTTCCAGCCAATTCTAGAGAGTTTTCTAGTGTCAGAAAGAGATGCGACACCTGTTATAAGAGACGATATTACCAATGGTACAGCAATCAGTTTCAAAAGATTTAGAAAGATTGTTCCAAATGGAGAAATAAAATTTGATGTAAAATCTGACCATCCATTAATAGCGCTAGCTATTCCATAAATAGTCCCTAAGACTAGCCCAATGATTATTTTCCAGTGTAGTTGCATTAATTAAGAACAAATATATGGATTATGTTTAAATTATTTCAATGATTTATTATGTAATTATTGGAATTTACCTTATTGGCTTACTCTTAATTGGATTTAGCAAATCTGATTCTATTAAAAATCAGGAAGATTTTGCAGTAGCAGGACGATCCCTTTCCCCTTGGATTTTAGTTGGAACAATGGCAGCAACTTGGATGGGGACAGGATCTGTCTTAGGTAATGCAGGAAAGGCATTCGAGATAGGTGCAGCGGGATTCTTATTGCCTATTGGTGGAATGCTTGGCGTATTAGCATTAACAAAGATAGCAGGGAAAGCAAGAGCTTCTGGCAAATTAACTGTGCCAGAAATTATCGGATCCAGATTTGGAGATATAGCAATGATTCTATCTGTTATTGCATTGCTTACTGCTTACCTAGTAATTGTTAGTTACCAGTTCAATGCTGGTGGCGCAGTAATCTATACTATATTTCATGATAATTTAGGTTCGGGATTGACTTTAGATCAAGCAACGATAATAGCAGCACTATTTATTGTTGCATACACTGTATTAGCTGGTTTGTTAAGTGTTGCATATACAGATGTTGCAAACGGAATTCTTATGATTACTTGTTTTATTATTGCATTACCAATTTTGTTTTTTCAAGCAGGAGGGTTTGATGGTATGTCTGCTGGTTTTGAAAGCAAAGGTATGATGAATAATATGTCTATGTTTGGTGTGCTCTCATTTAGAGAAGTAATAAACTTTACTTTGCCATCTTTCTTATTAATTCTTGGCGATGCGAATATGTATCAAAGGTTCTTTGCTAGTGAATCAGTTAAATCTGCTCAAAGAGCAACTTATTTATTATTCTTCGCTATTGTCATATTGGAGTCTTTGATTATTGCCAATGCATGGATTAGCTCAAGTATGATTACCGATATAGCAAAAGAATCACATGTATTAATTTATGCAGCTTATAATTTCTTACCACCGCTCGTTGGGGCTATAATGCTAGCTACAATCATAGGTATTATTATTTCCACAGCTGATTCATTTTTGCTTGTCCCTACCACAATTCTAATCAATGATATTTATTTAAAATATTCTAATAAGCAATATTCTGATAAGACAATTGTAACACTGAGCAGGCTGTTAGTGTTATTGTTAGGATTTTTCTCATATTGGGTCTCAAGAATGTTTGCAGCAGATACCACTATTTTTGAGAAAGCGCTTTATGCATTTACAATTTATGGGACAGCAATCACCCCTACATTATTAGCAGCATTCTTTTGGGATAAAGCAACGAAGTATGGTGCTATATGTTCAATTATATCAGGAATAGTTGCAACAGTCTATTTTGGAAATCAATGGAGCCTTGATGAAGCTGTTATTCCAGCATTAGCTATTTCATCTTCTGCATTGGTATTAGTAAGCCTTATAAAAAAATGAAAAAAGTAACTTTATTATTTGTAGCATCCTTTTCGTTTTTTGTTTTAGGACAGATCCTATGGTCAATTAGATTATTTAATCAATCTCCAGTATTTGGAATGGGGCATATTGATGACTGGGTAGTGAATATTATGTTTTCTTTATGTTCAGTATGTGGTTTAATTGCTAGTTATAAGTGGTATTCAAGGCAATTGAAATAAATCTTCAACAGAGCAGTTTAGAGTTTTTGCAATTTTTAATGCCAGAACAGTTGAAGGAATATAGATCCCATTTTCAATGGCATTAATACTCTTTCTTGAAACTTCAGCACTCTCCGAAAGATCTTGCTGAGTTAATCCAGATTTTTTTCTTAATACTTCTAAATTGTTAAGAAGTTTTTTATGATTTCTACCCAATTTTCTAACCTATTTTTTTTCAAACTCTTCAACAGCTTTTGTAATTCCAGCGCTATCATCTGGATAAAAATATCCAGCAACCATAAGACCAACTCCAATTGAACCAACTAAAAGCCCTACACCTTTTAATACAAACACAAACTCAACACCAAAAAGATAAAGACCAACTCCTACGAAAAAAGTTATCATTCCATCTCTTTTATAGTCAATCGGTTCTCTTTTTTTATCTTCAGCATTAAGCGTATCTAAAAACTCTTGTACTCTTTCTGGATCGTTGGCAGTTTTTGCAATTGCAACAATGGCTGCTCTCTTATTTTTAGCATCTTTGTATAGCCAAAAAAATACTCCTAGAGGAATTATAAATCCTGACATTATTCCTAGCGCACCTAATATTAAATCTGTTATGTTATACATATTATTTTATTTCCTTTTTTTATTAAAATGTAACGCAAACTTAACATTATAAATATGAGAAGTCAAGGTTACATTTGAGAGTTTTTTACTAGATAGTAATTTCTAAAGGAGGGCTATGGATAGATGCATTACTCTCTTTTTTATCAAATGATCTTCTGTAGTACTCAAAAGATTTTTTAGTGCCTTGCCAATTTTGAATGCGACTAATTATAGCCATATTTTCATCTGCTATGTTTGAAGTTCCTTCTATGACATGGCCAGTAATGTATTTGATCTTAGACCTTTTCTGAGCCCAACTAATATATACACGCTTGAGCATTCTAGCGTATCCATTGGATTTATACTTTTCCATAATCACAAAAGCATAGGTATATAAAGTATTGTATTTACCAAAGTTTTCATCATTTACAGCCCATGATTCTTGACGTAATTCTTCCAATGGGATACCAATAATATATCCAATAATCTCATCTTGATATCTTGCAATAAATGGTAATGATTTATCGGTATTGAAGTATTTTTGAATGGTATCTTTTGTCAAGACAGCTTGCCTTCCATATTCTTTTGCTAGATGCAATGATATCTCTATAAGCTGAGGATAGTCTGCTTTTCCTACTTCTTCAATTTTTTCAATTTGAAATACATTTG
>DASCOP010000057.1:0-12879 GCA_036012065.1 Fidelibacterota bacterium | reverse complement strand
TTAACTTTGAACCATTCACCTTATTAAGCTTGTACCAATTTCTAGCGAAATTGTTGCTATAAACTGTAACAGCAAAATTTGTATTGTCTGAGAGTTTAGTTGCGTAAGATAAAGTGACTTGTGAATGATCTGCATCCATTTCATCTAATGCAGTTGCTCTGTATCTACGTAATGGATTTTCTCTGAAATCTTCATCAGTAAGACTTAAATAAGTCTCATTTGAAATCTCATCAGTCATAGAGTACTTAAATTCAAGAGCATGAGCGTCACTGAAACTATATCTTAACTTAGTCATGAAATCAGTTTTTGAATAGCCAGTGTCTCCCCCGCCATCAAGCTCTTTAAATCCGTCTGTGTTATCAGTAAATAGCTCTACAAGATATCCAAACTTACCCATTGTATCTCCAGACTTTGCATGTAAAACTGTTTTACCGAAACTACCAAATTCTAGCGAAACAGAATTATATTGTTCCATAGGAATAGAAGTTGAAAGGTAGTTTAATGATCCACCGGTAGTAAAAGGACCATGCTTAATCTGTGTTGAGCCTTTTCTTACTTCAATCCCTTCCATTCTTCCTGCGGTCGGCGAATAGTACGCTGCTGGAGAAGCATATGGAGCTGGAGCAATTAAAATACCGTCTTCCATTATATTAAGTTTTTCCATTCTTAAAGAACCGGTTCCACGAACACCAATATTTGGTCTTAGCCCTAAACCGTCTTCTTCCTGAACATAAACACCAGGTATTCTGCTAACAATCCTGTGAATATCTGTATAATTAAATTGCTCTAATTCAGATTGACTTACCACATCGCTTGGCTCTGCGTTACGCAAAAACATACCAGAAGTAATGCTTTTAGCTTCAGATAGAACTTCTACAGCATCCAAGGCAATTGGTTTAGTAGAATCTGATTCAGCAACAATATTTTGTGCGAACGTTACATTTAGTAACAATAAACATAATATCATTTTTCTCATTTTGATTCCTTTTTTATTGAGATTATGTCGCAATATTAAAATAGAAAAACTCTAAATGCAAGTGTAATTGAGATTAAATCTCAATAGATATTATTTAATTAATGAGAGAACCAATAAAAATATTGGTTTGTCGAGGATTGTCTGCGTTACGATTGGAAGAAAAAACAATCTTCCCATTTTTTGATATTACAGGAAAAGAGTCAAACGTATCGTTATTGGTTAGGCGTATCAACTCTAAGGTGTCTATATGAATCATATATAACTCAAAATTGCTCCCAAAAGCATTGTAATCTTCCCTCCAATCATCCATATTGGATGAAAAAATAATATGTTTGCCATTAGGGTGCCATGATGGAGACCAATTCGTTGCTCCATTATCTGTTAGTCTTTTTTTATCAGATCCATCACGCTTTGCTACATAAATATCTAACGGAACTGCCTCTATATAACGATTGCTTAAGTTGGTAGACCATTGTGCCTTCTCTTCTTCGTTTTGAGGGTACCAAGCACGCCATACGATACTGTTACCATCAGGAGAATAAAACGCTCCTCCATCATATCCAAATTCTGTAGTAATACGCTTAACATCATTCCCATCATAATCCATTTCGTATAAATCAATATCTCCCTCACGCATTGATGTGAAAATGACCTTCCTTTCTGTAGGATGAGTTGTCGTTTCTGCATTATATCCTGGAGCATTTGTCAGCTGCTTAGGTCCATTATCATCCCATCTATATATCTCATAATTACGTAAAGGCCAGATATATTTACGCGGATTTGGATGTTTATAAATCTCTGGGCATTCTGGCCCATCTTTCATAGTGGAAGAAAAGAAAATAAACTCATTCTCCAATGCATAGTGTGCACAGGTGAAAGCTCCATCTTTTATTGGAAAATCTCTAAGATTGGTACCATCAACATTTATTAAATACAGTTTATCGCATTCATCTCCATTGCGTTTAGACTGAAAGATAACTTCTGTCTCCTCTGCATTAAAATACCCTTCTCCATTGTCACCTGTAAAGGTTAATTGCTGTATGTCTGTAATTGCAAAATCTGTAGGTTGATTGCATGAAAAAATAAAAGATACAAGAATCAATAAGATCCATCTATGGAAATATCGTTGTTTAGAATTGTACATCTAAAACTATTTCTTCTTTATCTCTCAAAACTATTATTTGAGTTTTAGTACCAGATTCAATTTTTGATAATGCTTCCATGTACTTATAGATATCTACAATATCGATGTCTTTTATCTTGATAACAATATCTCCGTCTATCACTCCCGCTTTCTGGGCAGGGCGATTATCTATCACGCTATCTACTTTTACCCCTTTTTCATCAAATGCATAGTCTGGCATTATACCTAAAGTCACCTTCATTTTTGAAGGAGATTGTGTTCTTTTTTGTTCTTCTTCCTCCATTTTCTCAAAAACAAGCCTTTCTTCAACATTGGCAAATTCAGCAATGATAGGTGCTACTACTTTAGAAATCTCCATCATTCCATCGTAGTTAATTTTATCTTCATCGTCTGTTGCTGTATGATAGTCTGGATGAATACCTGTAAAAAAGAAAAGGACAGGTATATCTTTTTTATAAAAATTATAATGATCGGATCGACTAAATATTCCTTTTCCTAAATCTATAATATTAATTTTAGAATTCACAAAAAATGGGTGAAGTTTTGACGAGAAATTTTTTGCAGATGGAGATCCTCCCAATTGTACATTACCTTCTTCATCCATTCTTCCTACCATATCCAAATTGACCATTAATTGCACTTTACTCAAATCTATTGTTGGATTATTTACATAATGTTTTGATCCTAAAAGACCTAACTCTTCGCCACCAAAAGCCATAAATACTAATGTTCTCTTATGGTTGTTTTCTGAAGCAAATTTCTCAAATAATTCAAGAACCATTGATGTTCCTGATCCATTATCATCCGCACCATTATGAATTAAGCCAAGCGTATTTTTGACACTATCATAATGAGCGCCAATAACCACATATTCATTTTTTAATTTCTTATCATTTCCTGGTAGAGTTGCAATAATATTATATGTTTTAACTTTATTTTTAGGTTTTAATCTACTTTTTGAAACATAATGCTCTTGCACTTCAACAAATCGTTCTGCTGATCCTCCTGTATTAGTGAAATGATTGACAATATAATCTTTCGCTAACCTATCTCCTGGTGTACCAGAACTTCTGCCCGCTAATCCATCTGATGATAAATAAGTAATATGCGCTTTAAAATCATCAATAGTAATATCACTTTTTGTCTCTTGAATGTCAGGTATAGTAGCGCTAGGCATGTTGGTCGCGCAGGACAGTAGGAATAAAATAGATAAGTATAATGAATATTTCATGATGCGAAACTTATAACAAATTAAAATAGATATCCAATTAAAAGATAGCTTAAAGCAAATATGATTGTCAAAATGATAATAAATGCATTGAAATGTCTGTCCATCATCTCCTTAATGGGTTTTCCAAAAAACCATATTAATGTGCTAATTATATAAAAACGTAATCCTCTTCCCAGTATAGATGCAATGAAGAATATAGGCAGATTAATATAAAATGCACCTGCGCTAATGGAGAATACCTTATATGGGATTGGTGTGAATGCAGCGGTAAAGATTACAATAAAATTATAAGTCTCATATTGAGTTTTAATATTGTCAAATACTTCTGTAGTAAAACCAGGTACAACATTAAAAAAGAAGCTTGCTACAGAAGAATATTCTCCTGGAGATGCCCACCAAAGAAAGTAGCCAATCATATATCCAAATATTCCACCAACAACAGAGCCTAAAGTACATATAAAAGCGTAGTAGAATGATTTCTCTACCTTCCCTAAGGCCAGAGCCATTAATAAAGGATCAGCTGGCACAGGAAAGAAAGACGATTCAGCAAAAGAAATGCAGAACAGAATAAAGACTCCATAGGCACTTTCTGCCCATGATAATACCCATTTATATAGATTTTCTAACGGATTCTTCAATGTTTATCTTAAGCGTAACATTTTGATTGCTTTAACAAACTGGCCGCCATTTGGGTTAGTCGGTGTATACATCTGACAGAAATAAACTCCTGCACTTACCGTATCACCATTATCATTTGTACCATCCCATATTACTGATTGATATCCAGCGCCCTGCTCTTCATCTACTAGAGTAGCAACAATCTGACCTTTAATATTAAATACTCTTAAAACAACATATTGTGGTGAAGGTACGTCATACTCTAATGTTGTAAATGATGTAAATGGGTTTGGATAGTTTTGCTTTAATTCTAACACGTCAGGTATTAATGCTCTTCCATCAATCTTTAGATTACCAATGGAGCCAGATACTGCAGTTTGAAAAGACTGTCCATCTGTCGATATAACAGACCAAGCCCCTTCAGCAACATTTATTGTATCTGTTTGAGCTACTAAATCTTTTAATGCCCATGTTATTGAGCGATCTTGCGTCCATGTGTCCATACTTAAAAATTCTAAATCATCATATCCTATCATACGATATTCAATAACATCGCCATCAACATCAGCCGATTCGTTCCAAACAAATCGCAATGAATCATCCTGGTTCTCTGGTGTGATAAATAAGTATTCATTGGGTAAATATGTACCAGAACCATCTATTGCATCAAATATATATTCTCCTATTGTAGAAAAAGATCCCGGGACATCATTTACCGGCAACACTGTTGCATTAAATGACACTCTCGTTGAATCAATTCCACCGTTTTCTGTGCCACCATCATCTCTAACAGTAACATAAACCACAGAAGATCCATGGCTATTCTCTGCAGGAGATAAATCAAGAATAAATTGGTTAGAAGAAGGATTGTTAACAACTAATGTAGGAAATATAGCAGTATCCTCAGCATACGCTGTTACTGTAACATTTTGAGGATTAACATCTGATCCATAATCAACGCCGGTAAGCTGTATTCCAGTGCTTGTATCTTCATTTATTTGTGTATCTGCTATTGTATCAATAGTTGGAGCCGTATTAATAAATGTAAGTGGTCGAATTTGATATTCAGAAGAATACTGACTTTCTTGTCCGTCTCCATTCACAGTAGACAGTTTATAATAATATGTTTTATTGGTATCTAAATTTGTATCTGTAAAGGTTGAAGTTGGATAAATTAATTCTGCAATTAAATTGCTAGAAGAAGGCGTAAAAAGTGCTTCTTCTGATCGATACACTCTTACAATAGCATTGGTGTCTGTGCTAATATCCCAAGAAAAACTAATGGTTCCATCTGTTGGGATAGTATAGCCAATATTATCTGGTGCTTCAGGTGCATTATTATCATGAGTAGAATCTAATATATACAAACCTTCATCTATTCCAGTAACTACTATCGTACCGCTATCAAAATATGGATAATTACTCCATGTCCCATCAAAGGAAGAGTTATTATTTGATGGATACACATCAAAAAATCCTTCTTCTGATGGATTGTTGATATCAGATATATTTAGAATGCGTAATCCGCTTGTATAATGAGACATATACACATAATCCCCAATAATATAATTATTATGATCGATAGATGGTGTTGGTCCAGTATATGAAGATTGTAGTGTTGGATTACTTAGATCTTCAACATTCCATATCAGTGTACGGGTATTGCTCACTGCACCATTAGTTTCGTCAAGCTCATCATTTACAATGAAATATTTATGATCTTCTGTTAACCATCCCTGGTGAGTATAATAACTATCATAGCTTCCAAGCCCAATTGTTTTGGCTCCAGAAGAATCATCTGTTTTTGTGCTAACATCTGCAATCCAAACCTTTGTTTCGTTTGAACCAAAACAAATTTCCTTGCCAACATATGCTGTATCAGGTCCATTATATACTACGCACTGCACATCATGAACATATCCTGTATTACTTCTTCCTGTATTAGGATCAGATATACAGGCTGATTTAGCAGGAATTGTCGGATTGCTAATATCAACTATATGGAGTCCACCTGGTCCACATGTGCTTGTTCCGATAGCATAAGCAAAACCTGTGTCTTCATTAATAAAAATATTATGAGCATTTCCAAATCCATTATAATGAGCTGAGTTAGAAAAAGTAATTGGTGAACCAGAATATGTTCTAAGCTGAGTAAGGTCAAATACCTGCATACCATGACCGCTTGCCTCTGATACAATAAAAGCATAATCATTATATACTTTAATATCGCGCCATGTGGAATTGCTCGTATGTGTAGCTAACCTTCCAACATAAATTGGATTTTCAGGATCTGAAATATCTACAAAAGAAGTTCCATTGCTCATCCCAACTAATGCATACTCCTTATTAGAAACTGAATCAGTCCATCCCCAAATATCGTTTAAACTAGTATTATTACCGCCACCAATCTCTGTTTTGTCCATAAATGACATTAAGTCAATATTGTTACAATCATACGATCCTGCAGTTCCTCCAGTACACTCTATTTTACTATTAATAGATAAGATAGGTCCTTTTGTTGATAAGCTTTGATAGGATTGTCTATTTGTTGATAAATCGCTATATAATACCAATTCATCGGCATAATAAGCATCAGTAACTAACGAATTGTTAATTAAAGCAACATTTCTTCCAAAATAAGCAGAATTTTTATAATTATCGTTTTTGATTACTTCTTTTAAAGCAAATTGGTTGTTAAATGGATTTCTATCATATAAATATAATTTAGACTCATTAAAAGTGCTGATAATAAGCTGATCATTTAATTCGCTAAATCGATATCCAAAATAACTATTTTCTACTAAATCTGATGGCTGAATAGTATAAAAGTTTGTCCAAGGATTGTCATCCGTTTTATTGCTAGTATCTAAATAAGGATAAACAAATACCTTTCCTTGCCCATTATGATGTTCTAGAGCTGAAATATAAATATTAGAATCTCCAACATAAACAGACTGACCAAAGCGTGTTTTATAATTCTCTTCTTCATCTGGAGCTGAAATATTGACTGAAGATATCAGTCCATTTTTAAACTCAATAAGATGAACAAACTCTTTTAATGAACCAATTAATAATTTGTTATTGTTAAAAGACATTGATACTCCAAATCCAAACTTATCTGGTCCAATAGCATAACAACCTTCTACATCTCCTAATTTTCTTACATCTACCACCTTCATAGGTGTTGTTCTTGCATTAGCAAAATTTTCAGATTCAGGATTAAAATCATATACAAATACTACACCATCATTGAAGAATGGTGATGCAATAGCGATATACTTATCGTTCAACTCCACATTATATCCAAACTTTTGAGCCTGGCTTGGATCTGTTGTGGCGTTAGGATTCTCAAATGTTTTTACTAATGTCCACTCTCCTGTATAATCTTTACGATATAAATACACTGCTCCATTACCATTATCTGATCCTGGAGCACCTATTAAGAGGTAATTATTATGTAATGCCATACTAAACCCAAAATCATCTCCAGATAATGGGTTTGGCGATGTTAATTCTGCGCTTTTTTGCATAGAACCTATTCCACTATATAATTCATAGATATCAACGGTTCTAGATGTAAGTGATGAGAAAGTTTTAGCTGTTATTAGAAAATCGTCTGAAATCGCAATAGGAATAAATCGTCCTCTACTTAACATTTCAACAGAATGACTCTTATTTCCAGTGGATGCAAAGAGATGCGCTGAAAAGAGCAATGCGATAAATATGTAATGTGAGATTTTTCTTATCATAATTTCTGACATTAAAGTATAAGAAAAAATCTGAGAAATAAGAAGGTGTTTAATTGTCTTGTTCTAAATCAATATCTTCTGCTGCGTCTAGATTCTCATCTAAAAATAATGATTTGTCGATAGCAGTAAAGAATTCTTTGAAAAATCTGATAGATCGTTTTCTTTCGCTACCTCCAAAATTTATACGTAAAGATGATAAGACTGGATCGGTTTCTGATATAGGCTTTACTGTTAATGTAGCAGTAAGCTTATAGTCTTTGATAACCGTTGTTGTGCTGCCACCACCACCTCCACTATCATCGCTGTCAGGCAAAATATCATCTAAAGCTATCAATGCACCGATTATAAGCAATGCACCTAGTACTTTTCCGGCTGACAACCCTTCATCGTCTTCCTCTTCCTTTTCTTCGACTTTGCTTGCAGTAATCAAACCAAATTCCTCGCTAAGAGTGTCAATAGTAAATCCAAGGTCTTGGAAGGCGCCTATAGCAGATGTCATCAATGATTTTGTATCTACGGCATACTCTCTTGTTTCAACAGCGCGTTGTGCTGCAATAGATTTCTTCTTTGATGAGCTCGAGGAACTACAACTAATTAAAAGAAAATTAACAGCAATAAATAATGAGAATATTTGTTTTTTTGACATTTCTACTCAGTTTCTGTTTGAAGAAATAACGATTGATCTATAGCAGCAAAAAAAGACCTAAAAAATAAATCAGAATATTTCTTTCCACCGCTCTCGAAATTGACTCGCAATGAGGAAATAAGAGGATCTGAAGATACTTCTTTAACTGTGATAGTTGCTGATAGTTTTAGTGGCATAACCAAAATGTCATCTGATCGCCCTTCAAATCCAAAAAGGCCTGCTACTATGCCCTCTAAAACACTGGAGTCATTCTCTATTGTCTGCGTTCCTTGAGTCCTACTCCCAGTAATAAGACCGTAATCACTGTTAAGAACATCAATAGTATATCCTAGGTCTTGAAAAGCACCTACTGAAGCGCTCATTAATGTTTTAGTATCAACATTATATTCTCTAGTCTCGATTGCTCGCTTTACAGCGGTTGTACGATCAGATGCACCAGGAGCACATCCTACAAATAGCAAGATAGCTATTAGAGTAAAAGAGAGAGATATGTTTCTCATTTAGTATTTAATGCTTTGATATTTATAGCTAGAAACAATTCCATTTGCATCAAACTTAACAATTAAGGTTAAATTCTTGCTTGCAGTAGAATTCTTGCTACGTCCGCCGCCAAAAATACCGAAGAAGTTTCCACTGGAACCCATCCCTGCTCCTGCTACGCTTGAAGACTCTGACTCTTGAGAAACTTTGTCATAAGTCCATGCTTCGCCACCACCTTGAGTACTAGTTACGAGATTTGGAGATCCTAACAATGCTACTACCTCAGATGAACTCATTCCTTCTGAAAGTTGAGCTTGAACCTTACCTAATGTAAAATCATTAGATTCAGCAGATGCGGTTGGTGCATTCATTGCACATGAAGAGATAAACAGACTTGATAAAACTAATATTTGTAAATATTTCATTTTTCACCTTTGAGTTATTTGTTTATAATACTATAAACGACCACTTTTTGAATATTGTTCCTGGTATTGTGAACAAAATATAAGTGCGTTCATTAAAAGAACCTATATTAAAAGTTAATAGCTTCTGCGTAAAGAGCCATCACTTGCTTAGTAACATCTCCTACTTGACCATTACCCACCATATTTCCATCAATAGATTGTACTGGAATAACTCCTCGATTAGCTGATGCAATAAAGGCTTCTTTGTATGAAGAAATACTATCAATAAACATGTCAGTTTCTTCTGCATGAATTTTCTGCTCTTTAAAGATATTTAGCAATACGAGTCGAGTAACACTTCGCAAGATTTTTCCATCTGCTTTAGAAGTAATAATCTTACCATCATTTTCTACTGCAAAAAATGAAAAAGTAGTTCCTTCTAAAATTTTATTATTGCTTATATATAGCGCCTCATCATATTCACCATTCTGTACCAATGCTTGTTGTGCCTTAAGTCCTCCAAAATAGTTATATGATGCTTTTAGCTCTCCATCATCAGAGCGCTTGTCCTCAAAACATCCTATAGCAATGCCATCCTGATAATATCTTTCTGGACAAATCTTTATTGGAGTAATCACAACAAACAAGTCTACTGGACTATCGGAAATAAGCCCGGAAATATCAGTAGCTTTTGTTCCAGCGAACAATATCATAATATTGCATTCTGATTCATCAAAATTGTTATGATTTAATGTTTCATTGATAATGTCATTAACCTCTTCACGAGACTGCTTTACAATCATATTCATCGTTTGCGCATTCGATAACACCCTATCAAGGTGGTGATCCAAAAAGACGGGTTTTCCCCCATTAACTGTCTTTAGAAAAGTAAATACTTGATATCCCCTAATAACACTTAAGAAATTATCAGAAATACTTAGACTTACCTCGCTAGTAGGGATAAACTTATCTTTTGCGAACGAAATGTGACTCATAATTGTTACGTAATTTATTTAAAAATATTGTTTATAATGATGTATATTTCAAAATGCCATATAAAATATTCCAATTAATCATACTATGTGCTCTTATACTTAATTGTTCCGAGGAAAAAAAAGAAATATCGGATATCTCTCAAGATTTTGATCAGGAAATTAAAATAGATGATGAATATTATTTTGAAAAAGACATCTATCAAGTAGTAGACAATGTTTATGTTGCGATAGGTTATGGTTTGGCAAACTCAATACTCATTGTTGGAGATAGTGGCAATATTATTATCGATGTTACTGAAAGTGACATTTTAGCAGCAGAAATTCGAGAACGATTTGAAGAAATATCTGATCAACCCATTGATGCTGTTTTTTACACTCATTCTCATGTCGATCATTGGAGAGGCGCTGCCCCTTTTATCGATGAACATACAGAGGTATATGCTCACGAAACCTTTGAAAAAGGATTCTATAATTCAAACACATTACTCAAACCAATTCTAACAGAAAGAGGTATGAAACAGTTTGGCTTCTTTTTACCAAAAGAACTTCAACGAGGACACGGATTAGGATTTACACTGGATTATAGCTTTAAACAACCTCCAGTAATCTATCCTACGGTATTATTAAAAGGCAAATCGAATACATTGACCATTGCTGGCATTACATTAGAAATCACTCATTCGCCTGGTGAAACCGATGATCAAATTATTATCTATTACAAAGACAAAGAAATAGTATTCTCTGGCGACAATTATTACATGCGTTTTCCAAATCTGTATACAATAAGAGGGACATCATACAGAGATACCTATAAATGGTACAAATCCGTGGATGAAATGCGTGCCTATAACCCTGAATATTTGGTAAGCTCACATGGTCCCTATTTATCCGGAGAAGAAGAAGTAAATAGTCGTTTAACTATTTATCGTGATGCTATTCAATATATTCATGATTATGCTATAAGAGGTGCCAATAAAGGAAAAACGCCTGATGAGCTTGTAGAAGAGTTTGAATATCCATCTTTTTTCAAAGAAAACTTTGATTTAAGAGAACAATATGGCAAGGTTTCTTGGAGTATTCGTAACGTATATAATGGCTATTTAGGATTTTTTGATGGAAATGCCGTGAACTTAGAGCCTTTATCAAAAAAAGAGCGTAGTAAGAAATTATTAGGTATTATTGGATCTAAAGAGAACCTTATAGGTTTAATTAATGATGCTATGTCAAATCAAGAATTTCAATGGGCAGCTGAGTTAAGCGATATGGGTGTTATTAACTTTCCAAATGATAAAAAATTGAAGAGTCTATACTCAGAATCATTGGAAGCATTATCTCGTGAAGAAACCAATCCTATTGCGAGAAATTATTACCTGTCTGAAGCGTATGAAATGAAAGGTGTTATTACTCCGGAACTTACATACGAACTATCTGAAGAGCAGATTCGTGAAATTCCTATTGAAACCTTCTTTCAAGCGATGCCTCCTAAATTAAATCCTGATAAAGCTAATAATAAATTGATTACGGTTGGATTTACTATGAGCGATACTGGAAAACAATTCGGTATCATGATTCGCAATAATATTGCTGAAATTGTTCATCACATCCCAGTAAATGCTGAGATTACCGTAACAGTTGAGACATCCACATGGAAAGGCGTTGTTTTAGGTATTACAGATGCAAAACGTGCATTAGCTAATGGAACACTCAGTATAGCTGGAGATTATATCAAATTTCTCCAATTCTCTACTATGTTTGATAAAGAGTAATCAGTAATCTAAAATAGTAATCACTTCACCATACTTTTCTGCAAGTTTCTTTGATCCACCTAAATGCGGTAAATCAATTAAACATAATGTATGGATATCGGTGGCACCCAATTCACTACATAAATCCGCTGTAGCAATTGCAGTACCTCCAGTAGCAATTAAGTCATCTACTACAAGAATCTTATCGCCAGGGCTAATCGCATCTTTATGAATATGAACACTGTTGGTTCCATATTCTAGTGTAAAATGCTTCTCCGCAGCTTCTCTAGGTAATTTCCCAGGTTTTCTAGCTAAGACAAATGACTTAGATAATGCATAAGCAACAGGCGCTGACCAGAAAAAACCTCTGGACTCCACTCCCACTAGTTTATCAAATTCTAAATGAGAGACTCTCTCAATCATTAAGTTTACAGTCGCTCTAAATGCTTCAGGATCTTCTAATAGAGTAGTAATATCTTTGAATACTATCCCTTTAATAGGATAATCATGAACTATAGTAATCGTTTTCTTTATGTCTTCTATCTTCATAAATATTGCGCTAATTATACCACTAACTTCAAACAAATCAAAACGATATTAAATTAAAAACTTTATATCCATAATTTATTTTATTAGATTTCCAGTTGTGAAAAAAATTATCACAAAGCGGGACTGTGCATTAAAGACAAGAAATATATTTGATGGCATAACCAAATCAGAATCGAATCCAGACCATGAAGCTGCACGAAGTTTCTTCTTAAAGTCTGTACAAACAAGGGTTGCTATGTTATATATTATGGCAAAATTCCTTGAGGATAATCCAGTAACTGCTTCCAATGTTTACAACAGATTGCATCCAAAATTTGGATCGAAATCATCTTTTGTTACTTT
>DASCOP010000056.1:0-6787 GCA_036012065.1 Fidelibacterota bacterium | reverse complement strand
ATAATCCACTTAATGGAGTTTTTACGCCTAAACTACCTAAAGTTTTACCAGAAATCTTGACCCTAGATGAGATAAAAAAAGTATTTTTACAATCTGAAAATACTGATAATGAGTTATTGGGTCTTAGAGATAGATGTATCCTAGAAATGTTATATTCTTCTGGATTAAGAGCTAGTGAGATATGTAGCCTGAAAATCAATAATATACAATTTGATTTAGATCTGATTCGTTTTTTTGGTAAAGGCAATAAAGAAAGGATGATTCCATTGACTTATTATGCAAGAAGATGGCTGGAGCGTTATTTGACGCAATCAAGGAGAATTCTTTCGGAGCGATCTACTAAAGGTTCTAATTTTGTTTTCTTGAGCAACAATGGGCTGCCACTAACTCGCGTAGAGATTAATCGTGCAGTTAAAAAATATATTGATAAGGTTGGTATTTCTAAAAAAATATCCCCACATACTTTCAGGCACTCATTTGCAACTCACTTAATTGATGGAGGAGCAAATCTAGTGGAAGTACAGGCTCTTCTTGGACATTCTGATATATCAACTACGGAGATTTATACTCATTTATCACGAGAATTTATTAATAGTGAGTATATGAAAGCTTTTGAAAAGAATAAGAATTAATTATTTTCTGATATGGGAATAGCAAGCGCACCACTAGAAATGCAATTAATAGTAATGCCATGTATTTTATTTGCATTAACTTTTCATGAGTATGCTCATGCTCGTGTAGCTTATTATTTAGGAGATCATACAGCTTACTATCAAGATAGGATGAATTTAAACCCATTCAGTCATTTAGATCCTATTGGAACTTTAGCATTATATTTTCTCGGCTTCGGATGGGCAAAGCCTGTACCTGTTGATATGCGAAATTTATCTAATCCTAGACAGGATATGATGTTAATTGCCATTGCAGGTCCTGCCTCTAATATATTTTTAGCGACTATTGCTTCAATCTTTTTAAGATTTTTTAATATGAATAGTATCATTATTCCAGAATTACTTAATAGCGCAATGGTTTTCTTTATTTTTATAAATATCGTATTAGCATTATTTAATCTTATTCCAATTGCACCCTTAGATGGATCAAGGATATTACCTCTATTTATCCGAGATCCTCGCACATTATATCAAATTGAATATTATGGTCCACGTGTATTGATGGGTCTAATATTACTATCATTAATTGGGGGATTAAGTATTTTTAGTATTATTATATTTGAGCCAGCAAAGTTGATCTTTAATCTATTAACAGGCATGCATTTGCTTTGACAAATTTCTTCGCAATTGTTGGTCCTACCGGTATAGGTAAAACAAGCTTATCAATAGAATTAGCTAAAAAATTAAATAGCGAAATTATTGGATTAGATTCAAGACAAATCTATAAAATGATTCCAATCGGAACAGCACAACCGTCACCAGAAGAATTAAATAGCGTTAAACACCATTTGATTGGAATAAAAGATTTAAATGATAGTATTTCGGCTGGTGAATATGTTCGTTTAATAGATAAAACAATTTTAACAATTCTAGACAATAAAAAGACCCCCATTTTATGTGGAGGGACTGGATTGTACTTAAAATCATTAGTAGAAGGTATTTTTGATGGAAGCAAAACAGATCTCAAGATAAGATCTCTGTTAGAGGAAGAGTATATTAATGGAGGAAAAGATACTTTATATCAGCAGTTAATCTCTATTGATCCAGAGTATTCAAAGAAGGTACATCCCAATAACAAAAAGAGGCTTATTAGAGCACTTGAAATATATAAGATTACTGGGAAGAATATGACTGAAAATTTTAAATCTGATAATAAGAAAAGTAGGTTCTATAGAAATTTTCATACTGTTTATCTAAGAATATCGAGAGAAAATTTACAAGAGAGGATTTATCAAAGAATTTTAACTATGATAGAAGATGGAATGATAGAAGAGGTACAATCTATTAGAGAAAAGAAATGCAACATTGATCATATAGATTATATAGGTTTCAGTGAAATATCATCTTTTCTAGATAAAGATATATCAATGGATGATGCCATAGAAAAGATTCATATTCGTACCAGACAATATGCAAAAAGACAAATGAAATGGTTCGAACATCAGGCCTTTGATAGCGTATTTGATATTGACAATATTGGTATTAATGATATAGTTGATAAATTAGTTGAAATGAACTAAGTTTGCGCCAATTGGAAAAAAATTATGCTAAAAAGCAAACATCTTATCGGTTTAGAAAATTTTCCAACCTCTGATTTGAATAAAATAATTGATACATCTTTTAAATTCAAAGAAATCCTAGAAAGCCCAGAAAGAAAAGCAATTTTATTGAAGGGAAAAACGATTGTTAATATGTTCTTTGAAAATTCTACAAGAACAAAAATTAGCTTTTCATTAGCTGAAAAAAGACTTGGAGCAGATAGTATTAATTTTTCTTCATCAACGAGTAGTGTCAAAAAAGGGGAAACTCTAAAAGATACTATCCAAAACATTGATGCAATGAAGATAGATGGCGCTGTGATTAGACATAGACATCCTGGATCAGCATTGAAATTAACTGAATATATAGATGGCGCTGTTATTAACGCAGGAGATGGATCGCATGAACATCCTACTCAGGCCATCTTAGATATGGTAACAATTAAGGAGAAGTTTGGTAAGATAAAAGACTTAAAAGTTGGCATTATAGGCGATATTTTAAATAGCAGAGTAGCAAGAAGTGATATTTTTGCTCTTAAGAAACTAGGGGCTGAGGTTGTAGTTTGTGGTCCTAGCACTCTATTACCAAGTAATGCACAGAAATTGGGAATAAATGTTACACATAATATTGATGAAGTTTTAAAGTGGTGCGATGTTGTAATTGGGCTTCGCATTCAACTTGAGAGAATGCATCTAGGCAGAATTCCATCCAAAAGAGAGTATCATAGTGAATTTGGGTTGACATATGAAAGAATAAGTAAGTTGAAAAAAGACATTGTTATTATGCATCCAGGACCTATGAATAGAGGGGTAGAGATTGATAGTAAAATCGCAGACTCAGATAATGCAGTAATCCTCGACCAGGTACTAAATGGCGTGGCATCAAGAATGTCTATCTTATATCTTTTGCTTGGAGATAAATCGGAAAAATTATGATAGATAATACAGATACAAGAAAATTATTGTTAAAAGGCGGTAGAATAATTGACCCTTTTTCAAAAAAGACCTTTGTTGGCGATTTATTAGTTGAGAATGGTACAATTTCTAAGATTGCAAATTCCATACCATCAAGAGGTAAAGATTTTAACATTATTGATTGCAAAGGCTTAGTTGTTACTCATGGTTTCTGTGATATTCATGTACATTTCAGAGAGCCTGGTAGAGAAGATAAAGAGAATCTATCATCTGGTTCTTTTGCTGCTCTTGCAGGGGGATTCACGCAAGTTTGTACAATGCCAAATACAGATCCAGTTATTGATTCTCCAGAGCATATATATTATATCGCAAGTAAAAGTAAAGATTTACCAATAGATATTTTTCCAATTGGTGCGGTATCAAAAGATTCAGAAGGAACGCATCTTACTGAGATGATGCTAATGAAAAAGAATGGTGCGATAGCTTTTACTGATGATGGAATACCAATACAGAATCCTCAATTCATGAAACTAGCTTTGACATATGCTAAGATGGTTGACCTTCCAATTTTAAACCACGCTGAAGATATTTATTTAAGAAATGATGGTGTTATGAATGCAGGTAAAACATCGAGCAATTTGGGATTAAAAGGTAATACTAGTTTAGCTGAAGCTATAATGGTATATAGAGACTTATTGCTAGCATCTTCTTTAGATGCTAAGTTGCATATGCTTCATGTCTCTACAAAGGAAGCTGTTGATTTAATTAAGAAGTTCAAATCAAAAAATATTACTTCAGAGGTATCTCCTCATCATTTATATTTCTCAGATGAAGATATTGATGTTTTTAATACAAATTTGAAGGTTGGCCCACCAATTAGAGGGAAAGCAGATAGAAAGAAGCTTATTGAGGCTATTAAGAGTGGCATAATTGACTGTATTGCTACAGATCATGCACCACATACATTAGAGGACAAAGAAACTACCTTTAATGATGCAGAATTTGGTATGATTGGTCTAGAGAGTTGTTTTGGTGTTGTTAATAAAGTATTAGTAAAAGATAATGGAATGAGCCTAAAATCTTTAATTGAAAAGCTAACGGTCAATCCAAGAAAGATTATGAATATTGATAGGGATTTATTTGAAGCGGGGAAGAAAGCTCAAATTACTATTATTGATCCGAATGAGAAATGGACATTCTCAAATCAAGATATTTACTCTAAATCTTCAAACTCTCCATTTCTCGGTCACGAGATAGTAGGAAAAGTGAAACATGTAGTATCAAAAAACAAGTTTTATACTTTATAAAACCCTCTATCATTAATCATTGACTAATGGAATCACATCAATTAAGTTTTGAGGCATTTTTAAGACTTTAATGAAAAAGATAACAAATACAGTATCAGCAAAAGATATAGAGCAACAATGGTGGTTGCTAGATGCCGACAATCAGGTGTTAGGGCGTTTTGCGTCCCAAGTAGCTCAGATCTTAAGAGGAAAACATAGGGCTAATTATGCACCTAATTTATACATGGGCGATGCTGTAATTATAGTGAATGCAGATAAAATAAGGCTAACAGGCAATAAGGCTGATTCTAAAAAATATTTTAGTCATTCTGGATATCCAGGAGGAGTAAAATTCACAAATTATAAAGATTTAATGAAGAATGATTCAGATAAGGTAGTTGTAAATGCTATAAAAGGAATGTTACCAAAGAATAGACTTGGTAGAGAGATTCTGACACATCTTAGAGTTTATAGAGACGCTAATCATGGACACGAAGCACAACAACCAACTGAATGGAGTTCTATTTAATGGCAAAAGAATTTTTTAATGGAGTAGGAAGAAGAAAAAACTCAACGGCGAGAGTTTATTTGTCTGATGGATCTGGAACTTTTACAGTTAATAAAAAATCTGACATCGACTCATATCTAAAAAGAGAATCTTTGGTAATTCACGCGATGAAACCTTTAGAGGTATTAAATCTTAAGGATAAATATGATTTAAAAATCAATGTATCTGGTGGTGGATTAACTGGTCAAGCTGGAGCAATTCAGCTTGGTATAGCAAGAGCTCTTTTAAAAGCAGATAAAGAATTTAGGTCTCAATTAAAATCACACGGTCTATTAACAAGAGATGCTCGAGAAGTAGAGAGAAAGAAATATGGTCAGCCTGGAGCAAGAAAGAAATTCCAATTCTCTAAGAGATAGAAAATATATGCAGAAAATTACAAAAGAAGACTTATTAAACTCTGGTGCTCATTTTGGGCACGTCTCAAGCAAAACTGATCCAAATTTTAAAGACTATATTATTTCTCAGAAGAATGGCATTGACATTATTAATTTAGACCACACTCTTGATGGCCTTGAAAAGGCCTTACAGTCTATTACCAGCACTGTAGAAAAGAATGGAGAAATACTATTTGTTGGTACAAAAAAACATGCTAAAGACGTTATACAGCAAGAAGCTGATAGATGTGGAATGTTCTATGTAGTAGAAAGATGGCTAGGTGGAACATTAACTAATTTTTCTACCGTTAAGAAAAGTATTAAAAGGTTACACTCCTTAGAAAAAGAAGGATCAACTGTATTTGAAGATTTAACAAAGAAAGAAATTTTAAAGTTAAATCGTGAAAAAATTAAGCTTTCAGATCAGCATAGAGGAATTAAAGACATGAAAAGATTACCAAATATGATTGTCATTGTCGATGGTAAAACTGAATCTATTGCTATAAAAGAAGCACAAAAACTTGAGATTCCAATAGTATGCATTGTTGATTCTAATACGGATCCAGCACTATGCACTCACCCAATTCCTGCTAATGATGACTCTATAAGAACTATACAATTATTGGTAACAGAAATAGCCAATGCAATTATAGGCGTTGCACAAAAAAACAAAAAAGCTCAAGAAGCTAAAAAAGCTGAAGAAACAGAGAGTAAAGTCGAAGAAAAAAAGAAAGCATAATTTTATGAGCATTGATGCAAAATTAGTCAAGACTTTAAGAGAGAGAACTGGAGCTGGAATGATGGATTGTAAGAAAGCTTTAGTTGAATCTAAAGGAGATTTAGATTTAGCAGTAGATTTTTTAAGAAAGTCTGGAATTGCAAAAGCAGAGAAAAAATCCTCTAGAGATGCTAATGAAGGTTTAGTTGTCTCTTACATTCATCATGGTAGTAAGTTAGGTGTGTTGTTAGAGATAGGATGTGAAACGGATTTTGTTGCAAAAACTGATGGTTTTCTAGAGCTAGCAAATAATGTTGCAATGCAAATTGCAGCTTCAAATCCAATAGCTATCGATGAAGATAATATTTCTGATGATATTATTGCTAAAGAAAAAGAAATTTACACAGATCAAGCAAGATCTAGCGGTAAACCAGACGATGTAGTTGAAAAAATTGTTGAAGGTAAATTGAAAAAATTCAAAGAAGATAATTGTCTTGTACATCAATCATTTGTGAAAAATCCGGATGTTACAATTGGACAATTAATTCAAGAGGGAGTTTCCAAGCTTGGAGAGAACATCACTATTAATCGTTTTGTTCGTTTTTCCTTGGGCGAAAATTCTAATAATTAATAGTTAATTATGTTAGATCAAAATATTCAGCTTGCAAAAGATAAGATGGAGCAAACCCTTATTTTTGTCACATCAGAGTTAAATAA
>DASCOP010000055.1:0-3847 GCA_036012065.1 Fidelibacterota bacterium | reverse complement strand
GTGATATTTTTTCACCCTATAACTGGATTGTAAGAACATTTAAAGAAGGACAGGTTGCAGAAGCAACGTTCATGTTTAAACCAGATGGATCTGCTAATGGATATCGTGTTAAGATTCCAGAAGATCATGATTCTGATAGTTTGTCAGAAGAAGATGCCCTCGATTTAGTTGCACTTAAAGTAAATGATCAGTGGTCTGGAAATTTTTCAGATTACTCGATCCTAGAATCTTCCTTTGAAGAGATGCCAAATGGAAGGATAGACCATTCTTTCGTATTTGAGCATGAATTGCAAGATATAGGAGATGCAAAGTATAGATTAAATATTGGTGTTTCAGGGTCAATTGTTAGCTCTGTTATGCCGAGTGCATTTATTCCAGAATCGTTTAATCGTGAGTTTGCAAATATAAGATCTGATAATGATACCATCGCTATGTTTGCAAGTTTTGCATTCTTAGGTATCTATATGTTAATAATAGGCGTAGGCGCATTAATTATCTTTTACCGTACTGGATGGTTAAGATGGAAATCTTCTGTATTAGTTGCAGCAGTAATTGCAACAACAAGTATGCTAGTGCAATTAAACTTTTATCCAACGATGTGGATGTATTATGATACCGCTACAAGCAAGTCACAATTTATGCTAGAAAACATGTTAAGTATGCTAGCAAATGGAGTAGTAAACTTTCTACTTTTTGGCGCAACTTTTGTTATTGCTGAATCACTTACAAGAAGAGCGTTTCCAGAACACATACAATTATGGAAAACATGGACAATGAATGTTGCAAACTCAAAACGCGTATTAAATGATACAATTTTTGCTTATTTAATTGTACCAATCAAGCTAGCTATTGTTGGTGGATTCTATCTATTGATGGAGAAATATTTTGGATTTTGGTCACCAGCAAGTAGTATGGTAGATCCAAATTATCTCGCATCAATCTTTCCATGGTACACAGGCCTTGCTATCTCATTGCAAGCAGGATTCTGGGAAGAAATGCTATTTCGTGCTGTACCAATTGCAGCGGGGGTATTGATTGGGCAACGATATAATATGCGCTTTACTGGGCTAGTTATTGCTATGATAGTTCAGGCATTAATCTTTGGAGCTGGTCATGCAAATTATCCAGCACAACCTTCCTATGCTCGAGTAATAGAATTATTTTTACCATCTATTATTGTTTATGGAATGCTCTATTTGAAATTAGGAGTGGTATTTGGTGCGATTACACACTATTTATATGATGTTGTATTATTTTCATTGCCTATTTGGTATTCAAGCGGTTATGTAGTAGATAAGTTTATGACAGTGCTTGGTGGTGCTATCCCATTATTAGTAATTCTATATTTTAGAATGAAAGCAAATAGATGGTCTGAATTAGATGACAATACACTCAATAAAGGGTTTGAACCTACACCACCTCTAATATCAGATAATAAAAAAACAACTACAGCTATAGTGGAGGATGGATCTCCACTAAATAAGAAAGTCTTATTAGGATCAATACTCCTTGTTGTAATTGCAATGACAACATTTCAGTTTAATGATTCTGATGTTTCTATCAATTCACCAACTATTAATCGTGAGCAAGCAATCGATATTGCAGAAGACTTTCTTGTTGATCAAAATATTACATTACCTGAAGGATACCAAGGGTATGCTATGGTAACAGAAACATATCCAGCATCAGATTTTGTATGGGAGGAGTTAGGCTCAGATACATTTAAAGATCTCTTAGGTTCTTATGTGCTAGCTCCAAGATGGAAAGTACGATTCGCTAAGTTTGATGGAGAAGTAGAAGAGCGTGCAAGAGAAGTTGTTGTATCTGTAGACTTTGACGGCAATCCAATCCGTTTTTATAATAAATTTCCTGAAAATGAAGCGGGGCTTTCACTGAGTCAAGCTGATGCACAAGTGATAGCAGATAAAGCATTAACTGACCACTTTAATCTTAGTGCAAGTGACCTCAGCTTAGTAAGTGCTATAGAATCACAGAAGCCAGAAAGATTAGATTGGACCTTCACCTACGCAGAAGATAAGGATATCAGTTATGAAGGTACTCAGTTTGAAAGTATTATCACTGTAGCAGGTGACCAGCTTGCTGGATTTTCACAATCTGTTAATGTGCCTGAAGAATGGGGAAGAATGAAGCGTGATAGAGAAGGATTCTCAGGAATTCTCGCCATGTTATTTTCTATTCCAGGTGGCCTATTTATTGGTGGTTTATTTTTAATGCGTTCTTTTAAGATGATGATGGATAATAATTTAAATTTTAGAAAAGGAATATTATTTGGAGGAATAGTTTTCCTTAGTGCTCTTATTGCATTTTTCAATGATTCTTCCTTTTTTATGACATTACCGACAGATCAACCAATAGGGAATCTAATGAGTACAATGTATATATCTAGTGTGATAGGACTATTAATTGTTGCATTAGCTCAGGTTCTATTCTTTGGTAGTTTGGGCACAATGCTTAAACCAACCTTAAATCGTAATTCATTATCTGATGCTATGCTTGGAGGATTAGTAGTTGCATTATTAAGCGCAACATTTGCAACAGTTGTAGGGTCATTTCAACTAGACTTAAATCCTAATTTTCCTAGAATAGGGCTTTCAGGAGTTTATTATCCAGTTATAAGTACATTTAATCTTTATGGGATATTGATTTCAGTAGGATTTAGCCTGTTTTTTGCGAAAACTTTATTTGAATGGACAAATGGATATTCCAATAGTGCAAAGTCTAATATCTATGGGATACTCTTAGTGATGTTTGTATATGGTAGCGCAATTGAAATCCAATATAACATTCTTCCATCCATGCTGTTAATGACGATTTATTCTGTGCTATTATTTATGGTATATAAGTTTATCATTAAGAATAATTATATGTTAATACCGTTTATGGTATTATTTAGTAGAGCGATTACCAGATTTGGAAGCAGTGAATTTGGATCATTTAATTCATATCCTAATGAGTCGTTATTGATAGGAATATCTTTTGTGATTGGAACATTAGTTTGGGTCCAATTAACAAAATTCTTCTTTGATAGTAATGAATAGCTTAATTTGAAATACAATGAATAAAAAGATACTATTCTTTTTTGCAGCGACAGGGCTATTGGTAGTAAATAATCTTTTTCTTTACTGGCAATTTTTTGAATTTGATTATAATGTTTTTATCTCAAACACGATAGGAGTTGCACTCTTTATAGAGGCGTTTATGCTCATGTTATTGCTTGCCTATTATTTTAAGCATCATCCTATTGGTAGATATAAATGGTATTGGTTAATTATATTCTCTCTATTAGGAAGTTTGCTCTTCGGGTTGCCTTTTTATTACTGGCTTAACACAAAGGATCAAAAGTAGTATATTCCCTTTATGTCTTTTAAAAACAAAACAGTAATTATTACTGGAGCTTCGTCTGGAATTGGAGAAGAAACTGCTAAAGCCTTCTTGTCATCTGGTGCTAAGGTTATCTTAGTAGCAAGAAACAAAGAAAAAATGGAAGCATCCTTTGATTCATATGATCAGAATCAATATGCCATCTATCCTTTTGATTTGTCGCAGATCGATGCAATTGATTCATTTGTTAGCAGAATTATTGAAAATGAAGGCCCTATTGACATCTTGTTTAATAATGCAGGGATTGGTTCAGAGAGTTTATTTGAAGAAACAGATCTAAGTGTATTTCATGAATTAATGCAGTTAGATTATTTTTCAGTCATTTATTTTACACAGTCAATCTTAAGGCATATGCTAGAGAATGGAGGAGGTCACATTGCTACCAATACTAGTGTTGCAGGATTAATTACTTCCAAGGGAAGAACAGCATATTCTTCTGCAAAAT
>DASCOP010000054.1:0-6753 GCA_036012065.1 Fidelibacterota bacterium | reverse complement strand
GAAATGATGTCATTAATTTTTTATTAGAAAAAAATATGTGGCCTTTTATCACACAGAGACCATTTAATAAGGTTGCAAATCCTTCTGATACTCCAAAATCTATTATTGTTAGTTTAGCGAATACTGCTCCATTATCAGTGGACTATGATTTCACGCTATCATCAAATAAAGATGAAATTATTAGCGCCTTAACAAATTTAAAGAAAATGACTCAAGGGAAACTTTTTGTTGCTATCAATCCTGGAGAATTTGATTATTTATCTAATATAGACTTTATTGAATTAGTTGAGATACACGGACCTCATCCAGCTGGAAATATTGGAGTTATACTTAATCATATTGATCCTATTAATAACAATGATATAGTCTGGACAGTACAAGGACATCATTTGCCTATCTTAGGTAAGTTATTCAGTCATGGCATTTTTGATCCATCAATTACTATCAATTTAGCTGGACCTTCTGTTGCTAATCCTGGCTATTTTCAATCACGAATTGGAGCTTCATTAGAAACTTACTGTCAAGGAAATTTATCTACTGAAAAAGTAAGAGTAATATCTGGAGATGTGTTGACAGGCAAGCAATCTGGCATCAATGGCTATTTAGGATTTTATCATTCTTCTATCTCTGCAATTGAAGAATCTTTTGATAGATCATTTATGGGTTGGTTGCATCCTGGAGGGTCTTCTAAGTATAGTGTTTTCAATGCTTATATAGGAAACAATAAATCGCCATATAATTTTACAACATTACAGAATGGTAGTCATAGGGCTTTTGTTCCTATAGAAGCTTGGGAAAATGTATTCCCTATGGATATTTATATCAATGCATTATTGCGTAGTATTGAAGCAAACGATTTTGAGGAGATGGAACAGTTAGGTATTTATGAATGCGATGAAGAGGATGTAGCATTGTGTTCATTTGTATGTCCAAGTAAGACAGATGTGGGTGGAATCATTAGAAAAGGATTAGACATAGTCTATTTTGATCAATAGTATGAACTTTCTAAAAAAAATATTAGCACAATCTGGTAAGCTTTTTGAAGAAGGAAAGCCATTATCATTTGCACATCCTTTATGGGAAGCTACAGATACAATATTATTCTCAACAGATACTCAAAATAAATCAGGTCCACATATAAGAGATAATATGGATATTAAAAGAATCATGCTCTTTGTTGTGGTTGCTCTTATACCATGTTATTTATTTGGTGCATACAATATTGGCTATTTACATTCATCTGCGATGGGAGTTTCTAGTTCTATCTTAGCTAACTTTATTTTTGGCATGACATATGTCTTACCCATTTTAATCACTACTTTTATAGCAGGAGCAATCTGTGAAATTGGATTTGCAATTATTAGAAAGCATGAGATTAATGAAGGATTTCTTGCTTCATGTGCTCTTATTCCTTTGACTATGCCACCAGATATTCCACTATGGCAATTGTTTATAGGAACTTGTTTCGGAATCATTATTGGAAAAGAGATTTTTGGAGGTGTTGGCAGTAACGTATTTAACCCCGCATTAACAGCGCGTGCTTTTATGTATTTTGCTTTTCCTACAAAAATATCGGGTGATAAAGTATGGGCATTAGGACCAGATGGATATAGTGGTGCAACTGCATTGTCTATACCAGCAAATCCTGCAGAATATGATACAGCAACCAATCTATTTAACCAAGTGACACAATTTGATTTTTCAACATTTAATTTATTTTGGGGACTAATTCCAGGATCTATAGGTGAAACAAACAAGCTATTAATTTTATTGGGTGGAATATTTTTGGTTTATTGCGGTATTGCTTCATGGAGAATAATGATTGCATCAGTTCTTGGGCTCGTATTTACTGCTGGATTATTTAATATCTTAGCAGATTATTCAACCAATGCAATGCTAACTATTACACCACTACAGCATATTTTAATTGGAAGTTTTCTATTTGGAACAGTGTTTATGGCCAGTGAGCCAGTAACCTCAACACACACTAATAAAGGTAGATGGATATATGGATTCATGATTGGATCTCTAACAGTAATTATTAGATCTGTAAATCCAGCTTATCCAGAAGGTGTGATGTTAGCCATATTAATTATGAATATGTTTGCACCATTGATAGATTACTATGTAGTTAAAGGAAATATTAAGATGAGACTTTCAAGAAATGCATAGCAATAATTATACATTAGGCTTTGTTTTTATTGTCACTATTGTGTTAGGAACTATGTTGTCATTTACCAAAATGAACATTAAAGATTTACAAGAATACAATTTGAAAGCTGATATTAAGAAAAACATTTTACGATCTCTAAATTTCAAAGAAACAGAAGAACAGCCTTGGTCGAATGAAGTTGTAGAAAGAATATTTAATGACAATGTAAAAGCATTCTGTGTTGATATCAATGGCAATATCATTGATTGTATCATCGAAGAGATCGATACTGAAAAAAATACGGAAGTATTGCCTGTATATCTAAGAGTTATAGAAAATAAAATTGAAGGAATTGCAGTCCCTATAGCTGGAAAAGGGTTATGGTCTACCGTATTTGGTTATATTGCATTAGAGCCTGATACTGACACTGTTCTTGGTATTCAATTTTATAAACATGGGGAAACTCCAGGATTAGGAGGAGAAGTTGAAAAGGCTTGGTTTACAAATAACTTTATAGGAAAACAAATTAGATATAATAGTGATAAGATTATTGGAGTAGAAGTGCTAAAAGGAAAGGTTGATTATTCCAATCCTTCTGCTATTCATCAGGTTGATGGGATTTCAGGCGCAACTGTTACGGGCAAGGGAGTAGGGAACTTCCTAAAGGAAGATTTAGAACGATATGAAGCATATTTAAACAAGGTGAGAGCTAGTGGAACTATTTAACTCAGAATCAAAGAAAATTATTAACGATCCAATAAATGTTAATAATCCAATTTCTTTACAAGTGCTCGGTATTTGCTCTGCTTTAGCGGTAACAATTCGTTTAGATCAGGCAATTATAATGACATTAGCAGTAATCTTTGTATTGTGCTCATCAAATGTAATCTTATCTCTTATACGTGACTACATTCCTGCTAGAGTTAGAATTGTAATCATGTTATCTGTTATTGCATCTCTTGTTTCTGTAGTTGATGAGCTATTGAAAGCATATTTATATGATATGAGTAAGCAGTTATCAGTTTTTGTTGGTTTGATTATTACAAATTGCATTATCATGGGAAGAGCAGAGGCATTTGCACTTAAAAATGGTCCATCAAAAGCATTTTTAGATGGATTAGGCAATGGTCTTGGATATGGAATGATTATTATTATTGTTTCATTCTTTAGAGAATTATTTGGTGCAGGAACAATTACATTGCCAGACGGCGGTGCAGGATATGTTTTATGGCGTATTCCTGAAGCATGGTATGCAGCAGGATATGAAAATATCGGATTACTGGTTCTATCTCCAGGGGCATTCTTTATATTAGGATTAGTAATTTGGGGTCAAAGAGAGCTGTTTGGTCTTGAGGAGGATGCATAATGAATGGTCTAGAGCATTATCTAAGTATTTTCACTAAAGCAGTATTTATTGAGAATATTGTTCTAGCATATTTTCTAGGATTGTGTTCATTTTTAGCAATTTCAAAAAAAATTGATGCTTCTGTAGGTATAGGAATGGCTGTAGTAGTTGTTCTAACTATCACGACACCTATTAATTGGTTCATTTATGAATTTTTATTAGATAAAGGTGCATTAGCATGGTTGGGAGAGGATTTTGCAAATATAGATTTAAGTTTTTTAAAACTGATTGTTTTTATTTCTGTTATTGCCGCGATGGTGCAATTAGTAGAAATATTTATAGAGCGCTTTTCTCAGTCATTGTATAATAGTTTAGGGATTTTCCTTCCTCTGATTGCAGTGAATTGTTCAATTTTAGGTGGATCTTTATTCATGGTTGAGAGAGAATATACTATTACCGAAACAATGGTGTACGGTTTTGGCTCTGGAGTTGGATTCTTACTTGCTATAGTGGCATTAGCGTCAGTGAGATATAGACTACGCTATTCTAATATTCCAATAAGATTAAGAGGTGTAGGAATGGCTATGTTACTCACAGGATTACTATCTATGGCATTTATGGCATTTTCCGGGATTGATTTATAATGAATGAAGTATTCATAGGTGTTGCAGTTTTTAGTTCTGTCATTCTTTTGCTGGTTATCATATTGAATGTTATTGGTAATATTTTATTACCTCAAGGTGAAGTAACAATAGTCATTAATGATAATCCAGATAAATCTATTAATGTTGGTACTGGAGGGACAGTTTTATCTGCTTTAGGAGATCAAAATGTTTACTTGCCATCTGCATGTGGCGGTCAAGGTACTTGTGCACAGTGTAAATGTCAGATCATAGAGGGTGGAGGTGATATTCTGCCTACTGAAGAAGCATATATTACCAGAAAAGATCAAAAAGATAATTGGAGATTAGGTTGTCAGGTCAAAATTAGAAATGATATGAAAATTAAAGTACCCGATGAAATCTTTAGTATTAGAAAATGGGATGCAGTGGTTCAATCCAATGACAATGTTGCAACTTTCATTAAAGAATTAGTTTTAGAGCTTCCGAAGGATGACCCTATTAAGTTCGAATCAGGTGGTTATATTCAAATTGATGTTCCAAAGTATAAAGATATAGACTATAAAAATTTTGATATTGGCGAAGAGTATAGATCTGACTGGGATAAATTTGATGTCTGGCAATATAAAGCTGATAATCCTGAACCAGTATTTAGAGCATATTCAATGGCAAATCATCCAGCAGAAGGTAACATCATTATGTTAAATATTCGTATCGCTAGCCCTCCGCCAGATAAGCCTAATGTTCCTCCTGGAATTGCTTCTTCTTATACATTTAATTTAAAGAAAGGAGATAAGGTAACTGTTTCAGGATCATATGGAGAATTTCATATAAAAGACACAGATTGTGAAATGGTATATATTGGGGGTGGAGCTGGAATGGCACCACTAAGATCTCATATTTTTCATTTATTAAAAACCCAGAAGACAAAACGTAAAATATCATTTTGGTATGGTGCTCGATCTATTAAAGAGATGTTTTATGATGAAGAATTTAAAGCTCTAGCTGAAGAATTTGATAATTTTACTTATCAAGTAGCATTATCAGATCCTCTTCCTGATGATAATTGGAATGGTCCAACAGGATTTATCCATCAAGTTGTTCATGACATGCATCTTGAGAACCATGAAGATGCTGGTGAATGTGAGTATTATCTATGTGGTCCACCTATGATGATTAGTGCTGTTCAAAAAATGCTATGGGATCTCGGCGTGGAAGAAGACATGATCGATTATGACGATTTTGGATAAAAGATATTCTTTATTTTTTCTCTTCTTTATTTTTCTAAGCTGTAGTTCTGATAAACGTCATGAGAATTATACTCCCGTTATTTCTGGTTCCACCATGGGTACAACATATACTGTGAAGTATTTAACAAATATTGAAGACAATGAAGAGGTATTGAGCAATAAAAATACTATTGAGAATATTTTAAAAGAAATTAATTTGGAGATGTCTACATATATCGTTGATAGCGAAATTTCACAATTCAATAGAATGAAAAACACAGATTGGATGCCTATATCCGAAGATTTTGCATTTGTTGTACAATCTTCTTTTGATTATAATGAAATATCTAATGGTTTATATGACATTACTGTTCTGCCATTAGTTAATCTGTGGGGATTTGGTCCAGATAAATTTATAGATATACCTACAGCTACTGAGATAGATAGTGTATTGATGTTCATAGGGCAAGATTTAATTGAGCTTAAAGACAATAATATCAGAAAAAAAGATCCTAGAGTTCAAATCGATTTAAGTTCTATAGCAAAGGGATATGCTGTAGATAAAATTATTGAAAGCCTAAAATATGAAAATGTTTTTGTAGAAATTGGTGGAGAGGTACGATCAAAATCAAATGGAAGAATATGGAAAATTGGTATCAACACACCGTCGATAGATAATATATCTAATGAAGTTGAATATATTGCGCCTATTCAAAATGGATCTATTGCAACATCAGGTAATTATAGAAATTTTTATATTGATGAAGATAGTAGATTTTATCATCATGAAATTAATCCATTAACAGGGTATCCTATCATGTCTAAGCTCGCATCGATATCTATCTTTACTGATACGTCATGTATGGAAGCAGATGGTTTATCTACTGCTTTATATATGATGAATATTGATGATATAAATAATTTTTTAAAAAATACAGAATTTGAAGGATTGATGATTTTTATTGAGCCAGATATGAGTTTTAAACAAATATTTTCAGATAATTTTCCTAAGAACTAAACATTGTTTTCGCAGCGTTCTGGTTCACCTCCACATATTTCACATCCATCAGGAGAGTCTCCACATGCTTTTTTAAGAGGCTTATTTTTAAATATTAGTCCAATATTCATCCCTATTGCACAGAGCCCCAATATTGCAATTACTATTAGATATTCCATATAAGAAATTTAAATAATATTTATTCGATTTTGATGATTTTTTATGACGATTTGATTTAAATTGTTTTTTATGGAATTATTAAATCATCCAGTAGGGATTATATCCCTAATTTTATTTGTGATTGCATATGGATTTGTGATGACAGAAGAAGTCACGCATCTAAGGAAATCAAAACCTGTTTTGTTTGCAGCTGGTCTTATTTGGGCAATGATTGCTGGAGTTGGAGCAAT
>DASCOP010000053.1:0-2791 GCA_036012065.1 Fidelibacterota bacterium | reverse complement strand
ATTGTTAGTCAATCCACTCAAGCTATAGAGAATGTTCAAGATATTATTAATATTTTAATGACAAAAGTAGTCGATCTAAGATTTATCAATACTATTTGTTTTCCTACTAAAAGAAATCATCAACAAATTAAAGAATTATCAATTATCACTGACATGATCATTATTATAGGATCATTTACAAGTGCAAATTCAAAACGGTTAACAGAATTAAGCCTAGAAAGAAATAAAAACACCTACCAAGTCACTAATGCCACAGAAATTGATTCATCTTGGTTTAAAAATAATATAAATTCAGTTGGTATCTCTGCAGGCGCATCTACCCCTGATTGGATTATCAGTTCGGTAATTGAGAAAGTCAAAGAATTAACAGGTACAAAAGAAAAGGAAATTATTCATGAGTCAAGAGTACGATTTTAAAACAAAAGTTGCATTAGCTGAAATGCTAAAAGGTGGGGTTATTATGGATGTAACTAATGTTGAGCAAGCTAAGATTGCAGAAGAAGCAGGCGCTGTTTCAGTGATGGCTCTAGAAAGAATTCCATCAGATATTAGAGAAGATGGAGGGGTAGCTAGAATGAGCAACCCTCATATGATTAAAGAAATTCAAGATAATGTATCTATTCCTGTAATGGCAAAATGCAGAATTGGACATTTTGCAGAAGCTCAAATTTTAGAAGCTTTGGAGGTAGATTTTATTGATGAAAGTGAAGTCTTAACAATGGCCGATGAACACTTTCATGTTGATAAACATCCTTTTAAAGCTCCGTTTGTTTGTGGAGCACGTAATCTTGGTGAAGCATTAAGAAGAATAAATGAAGGCGCAGCATTAATAAGAACTAAGGGCGAAGCAGGAAGTGGGAATATTGTTGAAGCAGTTAGACATATGAAAAAGATTACTTCAGAATTAAGCAACCTTAAAGAACAAAATCTATCAGAAAAAGCAAAGGAATTTAGAGTTCCTTTAGAGCTTTTAGAGAAAGTAGCTGAAAATGGAAAACTTCCCGTACCTAATTTTGCTGCTGGAGGAATAGCAACTCCTGCAGACGCATCTTTAATGATGCAATTAGGCGCTGAAACTGTTTTTGTTGGTTCTGGAATATTTAAAAGTGAAGATCCTGCAGAACGTGCCCATGCGATTGTCCAGTCTGTTACTCATTTTTCAGATGCTAAGAAAGTTCTTAGCGCATCTTATAATTTAAAGGATGCTATGAAGGGAATATTGATGTCAGATATTCCTGAAGATGAGAGGTTTTCAGAAAGAGGGGAATAATAGTGATTGGAGTTCTGGCTCTACAAGGTAACTTTGTATCTCACATTGAGATTCTCAATAAACTTGAAATTGATTCAAGATTAGTTAAGAATCCACAGGATTTATCTGATCTTAATGGATTAATTTTACCAGGAGGAGAGTCTACAACCATGTCAAATCTTTTATTGAGAGATCAAAGTTTCATCGATGCAATAAAATCTTTTTCTGACAGTAAGCCTATTTTTGGCACTTGTGCTGGTCTGATCCTCATGTCAAAAAATAGTTTTGATAAAAAAGTATTAAATATGGATATCTTAGATATTGAAGTCAGTAGGAATGCATATGGAAGACAAATTCATTCTTTTGAAGACTCAATTACTTTAGAATCTAAAGAGGATAATTCTAGATTAATTAAAGCTTCATTTATTAGGGCTCCTAAAATTACTAGCATAGGAAAAAATGTAAAGGTATTATGCAAACATAATAATGAGATTGTGGGAGTGAAACAGGGTATTCATATGGCAGTAACATGCCACCCTGAGTTGCAAAATGAAGTATTATTACATGAACTCTGTTTCAAAAATTCAGTATGAAGTATTTAAATAATATCAAGTCACCAGAAGATCTAAAGTCTTATTCAAAAGAAGATTTAGAATTAATTTGTCATGAGCTAAGAGAATATATTGTATCAACTATAACTCAAATTGGTGGTCACTTATCACCCACTTTAGGTACAATAGAATTAACAACTGCTCTTCATTATGTTTACAATGCTCCAACGGATAAACTAGTCTGGGATACTGGACATCAAGCATATGCACATAAAGTTTTAACGGGAAGATTTGATTCTTTTGATACTATTCGAAAATATAAAGGTTTAAGTGGATTCTTAAAGAGAGCTGAGAGTGAGTATGATGTATTTGGAGCTGGACATGCATCAACTTCTATATCTGCTGGACTGGGTATAGCCTCTGCAAGAGATCTGAATAATGAAGACTTCAAAGTAGTAAGTATTATAGGAGATGGTGCCTTAACTGGAGGACTTGCATTTGAAGCATTGAATAATGCTGGGCATCTTAAAAAACAATTATTAGTCATTGTGAATGATAACGATATGTCAATTAGTCCAAATGTAGGAGCATTTAGGAACTATCTAGTGAAGATTACAACTAATCAGTCCTACAACTATATAAGATCTCAAATTGGAAGATTAATTAGAGGCCTACCAAGGAGTTTTAAATTTATTGAGTCTTTACTAAGAAGAGCAGAGATAAGTGCAAAAAACTTCTTTCTTCCAACCACTATATTTGAGGATTTGGGTTTTCGATATTTTGGCCCAGTTGATGGGCATAATGTTAAGGAATTAGTTGATACATTAACAAATATAAAGGATTTAAATAGTCCAGTAGTTCTTCATGTTATTACAAAAAAAGGTAAAGGTCTGGATAATGCAGAAAATGATCCAATTAAATACCATGGGGTCAAAGAGAAGCAAGAATCATCAAATGAAAAAAAGGAGCAAAAACCTATATTTCAGAATAT
>DASCOP010000052.1:0-11917 GCA_036012065.1 Fidelibacterota bacterium | reverse complement strand
TTAACAGCAACAAAAGCAGAAGAGATTAATCCTTTTGCTAGCAATACTTCAGAATCAATATTTTTTGATTTAATCTTAGCAATCTGAGAAAGATTTACAATCTCATATGATTTTGCAAAATTAAAGTTATTGAATCCTCTAGTTGGAACTCTTCTATGTAGAGGCACTTGACCGCCTTCAAACCAATATCTGTGTTTGAACCCGCTTCTTTGGCCTGCGCCTTTGTGACCTCTTCCAGCAGTTCCGCCTAAACCAGAACCAGGTCCTCTACCAACTCTTTTAGAATTTTTTGTAGCTTTAATAGGTTTTACTAATTTCATTTTACTTCCTCAACCTTAACTAGATAATCTATCTTCTTTATCATGCCAGCAATTGCATCATTTAAATCAAGAACAACAGATTTATTCATCTTTCTAAGACCTAATGCATCAAGAGTAGCTTTGGCTTTTCTTGAATAGCCAATTCTACTTTTTATTTGTGTAATTTTAATTTGTTTTTTAGCCATCTTTTAAATCTCAAATAATGTTTTTGGTGTTTTTCCTCTCTTTTTAGCAACAACTCTAACATCTTGTAAGCTTGTTAAGGCATTCATTACAGCTTTAGCAACATTCATAGGATTATTTGATCCTAATACTTTGGAATAGATATTATTAATACCTACTTGCTCCATAATCAATCTTACTGCAGATCCAGCTATAATACCTGTTCCGAAAGGAGCTGGTTTCAATAATACTCTACTTGCCCCATGTTTACCTATAATTTCATGTGGAATAGTATAATTATATACAGGAACCTTGACTAAATTTTGTTTTGCATCATCCTTAGCTTTAGTAATAGACACAATAACCTCATTAGCTTTTCCTGAACCAATACCAACATGAGTTCTACCATCACCAATAACAACTAAAGTTGAAAAACTAAATCTTTTTCCGCGAGAATTAACCTTAGCAACTCTGTTAATTCTTATAACGGATTCTTCTTTTAAATCAAGTTCTGAATAATTAATCATACTCATTTATTTATTCTCCAATGTTAAAATTTTAGTCCACCTTTTCTAGAAGCTTCTGCAAAAGATTTTATTCTTCCATGATATTTAAAACCATTTCTATCAAAATGCACTTGCTTAACTTTCTTTGCTTTTGCTCTCTCGGAAAGCGATTTTCCAACAAGAGACGCTAGCTCAGTCTTATTAATTTTTTCTTTTTTATATGCCTTTTCTTTTGAAGAGGCAGCAACTAGTGTTGTTTGATTAAAGTCATCAATAATTTGTGCTTCTATATGTCTAGCGCTCTTATAAATACAGAGTCTATATTCACCTTCTACTGGAAAAGGCTTCTTTGACCTGCTTCTTCTTCTTAAGTATTGCTCTCTCTTTAGCTTTAAATTATTCATCTACCTACTCAGATCCTCCAACAGTTTTACCCTGTTTTGAACGAACATATTCATCTTTATATCTTATACCTTTTCCTTTATATGGTTCAGGCTTTCTTAAAGATCTTATTTTGGCAGCTACCTGACCTACAAGTTGCTTATCTATACCTTTAATTTCTAATTCACGTTTTTGAGCAACAGCTTCAATTCCTTCAGGTAAATCAAAGATAATATCATGAGAGAACCCTAATTGTAGAATCACTCTATTATTCTGAGATTTAGCATTATAACCCACACCTATAATCTCTAGATGTTTAGAGAAACCATTTGTAACTCCTTCAACGGCATTAGAAATTAATTGTCTAGTAGTACCATGCATAGCTCTTGAAACCTTATCTTCTGCATTTCTTGATACAGATAAATTATTGTCTTCAATTTTTATAGTTATTTCTTCGAAAATATCAACAGATAACTTACCATTAGGTCCAGTCACTAATAGATGCTGAGTATTATTCTCTATTTTCACACCTTCCGGTATTGTAATCACGCTATTTCCTACTCTTGACATCTTACCAAACGTTGCAGAGCAACTCTCCTCCAACTTTTAATTCTCTTGCTACCTTATTGCTTATTACACCTTTTGAAGATGAAATAACACTAATTCCTAAGCCATTCAATACTCTGGGGATGTCATCTGAAGATACATAAACTCTTTTTCCAGGCTTACTAATCTTCTCGATCTTTGTAATCGCTGGTGATTCATTATGATATCTTAAAAATATTCTAATATCTTCTTTATTGTCATCTTTCTCTACAAAAGCAATATTATCAATATATCCCTCCTCTTTTAAAACAACAGATATTCTCTTCTTTAACAATGAAGAAGGTATGTCTATCCATCTCTTATTAGATGAATAACCATTTCTTATTCGTGTACAAAAATCTGCTACTGGATCTGTCATTGACATAAAATATTCTCCCTTACCAACTTGCCTTAGTTACGCCAGGTAATTCACCTTTTAACGCTAATTCTCTAAAAGTTATTCTTGATAAACCAAATTTTCTCATATATCCTTTCGGTCTTCCAGATACAGCACATCTATTCGTCAAACGAATACTACTAGAACTTCTAGGAAGCTTCTGAAGCTTTTCTATGGCTTTCATTTTTTCTTCTTCTGGAGTATTAGGATTTTTAATTAACCCTCTTAGCTCTTTTCTTAGAGTATAATATTTTTCCACTTTTTTCATTAAATGTCTTTCTCTTACAACTTTAGATTTTTTAGCCATCTTCTTCCTTGTCTAGATCGTTATCTGTTAATGTTTTTTTCTCTCTAATTGGTAATCCTATTGCTCTTAGTAATTCATAAGATATTTCATCGTTATCAGCTGATGTAGTAATAATAACATCCATACCTGTAACAGAATCGACCTTATCATAATCAATCTCTGTAAATACAATTTGCTCTTTAATTCCAAAGCTATAATTACCTTGTCCATCAAATGACTTATTAGATAATCCTCTAAAGTCTCTTGTTCTGGGAAGAGCTATTGCACATAATCTTTCTAAAAATTCATACATATAATCTTTACGTAATGTCACTTTACATCCAACAGGAAAGCCTTTTCTAATTTTAAAATTAGATACATCTTTCTTTGCTTTAGTAATAACTGGTTTCTGGCCAGTGATTAACATCAACTCATCAAGAGCTGCCTGTAAAGCTTTTTTATTTTCTTTTGCATTACCTAATCCAATATTTAATGTAATTTTCTCAATTCTTGGTACTTGCATTACCGTGCTTAAGTTAAAAGTTTTCATTAAATGAGGTCTAACTTCGTCTAAATATTTCTTCTTATAATTTGGTCCTGACATCAATTCTAACCTAATTCCTTACCTGATCTTTTTGATACTCTTACTTTTGACTTATCTTCTAATATTTTAAATCCAATTCTAGAAGCCTTGTCGCCCTCTAAAACCATTAGATTTGAAACATGCAAAGATCGTTCTCTCTCTGTAAAACCGCCTTTTGGATTTTCTTGAGAAGGTCTTAGAGTTCTCTTTGTTAAAGCAACGCCTTCAACAATAGCTCTTTGAGTTTCAGGAATTACTTTAAGCACTTTTCCTGATAGCCCTTTAAAATTTCCAGCTACTACTTTTACCATCATGTTTTTTTTAATTTTCATTATAAAACCTCCGGTGCCATTGAAATAATCTTCATATAACCACCCTCTCTTAATTCTCTTGCTACAGGACCAAAAATTCTAGTGCCTTTTGGCTCATTTTGAGCATTCAGAATAACTGCAGCGTTATCATCAAATCTAATGTAAGATCCATCTCTTCTTCTAAGCTCTTTTTTCACTCTAACTACTACAGCTCTTGCAACTTCTCCTTTTTTTACCATACCACCAGGAGTAGCTGATTTCACAGAAACAACAACTACATCACCAATGCTAGCATATCTTTTTTTAGATCCACCCAAAACTTTGAAGCATTGCACTATTTTTGCTCCAGAATTATCAGCTACCTTTAGTCTTGTTTCTTGTTGTACCATTATTTACTTCCGTTACTTACTAATTTTGATATACGCCATCTTTTTAACTTACTTAAAGGTTTAGTAGCTAAAATTTCTACTGTATCACCTTTCTTTGATGTGTTATTTTCATCATGTGCATAATATTTTTTTGATCTTTTCATATATTTTTTGTAAAGCTTATGCTTTACAAGTCTATCTACACTTACTACTACAGTCTTATCCATAGCGTCAGATACAACAATGCCTACCAGTCTTTGAGTATTTCTATCCATCAATATTTTCCTTATCTAAGGTTTTTTCTCTTAATATTGTATTAATTCTAGCATTCTCTCTCCTTAGATCAGATAATACTTTATAATCCTCTAGTTGTTGAATTGATTTCTGAAAACGATACTTTTGCAAGCTTTCTTTATTGTCGACTAAACGTGACAATAAATCTTTGTCAGACAACTTTCTTAAATCATTAATTTTCATCTAATCCTCTTTTTGCAACTAATTTTGTTTTAATTGCTAATTTATTTCCAGCAATTCTAAAAGCTTCTTGAGCAACTTCTTTAGGAATACCTTCTACTTCAAATAAAATCCTTCCAGGTTTTACATTTGCTACCCAGTATTCTGGAGAACCTTTTCCTTTACCCATTCTTGTTTCCAATGGTTTTTTTGTAATTGGTTTATCTGGAAAAATTCTAATCCACATTCTACCCAATTTTCTCACTCTTCTAGATATTGAAATTCTAGTTGCTTCAATTTGTCTAGCTGTAACCCATCCAGGTTCCATTGCTTTCATTCCATAGCTACCGAAACTTACTTCAGTACCGCCTTTAGCCATACCCTTTCGGTGTCCTCGGTGAACTTTTCTATATTTAATTTTTTTAGGTTCTAACATTACTTCTTAGCCTTTGTGAATCCATTACAAATCCACACTTTAATTCCTATAATACCATAAGTCGTATGGGCCTCTACTAATGCATAATCAATATCTGCTCTAAGAGTATGTAGCGGAACTCTTCCTTCCATAAAACGTTCAGATCTAGCAATCTCCACTCCGCCTAATCTTCCAGCAACATTAATTCTAATACCTTCTGCTCCCATTCTCATTGTAGATTGCATAGTTTTGTTTAAAACTCGTCTATAAGCCATCTTCTTTACTAATTGACTAGCAATGTTCTGTCCTACTAACTCAGCATTTAATTCAGGCCTTTTTACTTCATTGATATTTAAATGAATATCATTGGTATTACATAACTTTGAAACCTCTTTTTTAAGTCTTGAAACTTCTTCTCCACCTCTACCAATAACAATACCAGGTCTAGCTGTATGAATAGTAACAGTAATTGCCTGTGAAGTCCTTTCAATATTGACAGATGCAACTGAAGCATCCTGTAATCTCTTTTTTAGATATTTTCTTAGCTTAATATCTTGCGCAAGATCTGTTGCATAAGCATTTTTCTTTGGAAACCAATTAGAACTCCAGTTCTTATTGACTTCTAACCTTAAACCTTTTGGATGTGTCTTTTGTCCCATTAATTATCCTATAACTATCTTTAAATGACTTGTTCTTTTTTTAATTCTATTTGCTCTTCCTTGAGCTCTTGCTCTAAATCTTTTTTGAGCTGGACCTTCATCTACTGTAATAACCTTCACCTTAACTTGATTCATATCTTTATCAAAGTTTTCTGCATTTCCAGCATTAGCAATAGCAGACGATAGTGTTTTTTCAACAATCTGTGCACCTTTTTCATCCATATGTCTTAAGGATGATAGAGCTTTGTTTACATTGAGACCGCGAACGCAATTAGCTACTTTTCTCAGCTTCTTTGGTGAGTGTTTTACGTTATTAGATCTTGAAGTAATATCCATAATTATTTGCTCTTTCTGTCTCCTGAATGCATTCTAAATGTTCTTGTAGGAGAAAACTCTCCTAATTTATGACCAACCATATTCTCTGTAACGAATACAGGTATAAATTTAGTTCCATTATGTACAGCAAAAGTATGTCCAACAAAATCTGGTACAATTACAGAATTTCTTGCCCATGTCTTAATAACGGTTTTCTTTGTTGACTCATTCATTTTATCAACTTTTTTTATTAGCTTGATATCAATATGAGGTCCTTTTCTAACAGATCTAGACATTAATCATTTCTCCTTTTTACTATTAGAGCATTTGACTTTTTCTTTTTCTTTCTAGTTTTAAAACCCTTAGTAGGTTGACCCCAAGGAGAGACTGGGTGTCTTCCACCTGAACTCTTACCTTCTCCACCACCATGAGGGTGATCAACAGGATTCATTGCTACACCTCTAACTTTAGGACGTTTTCCAAGCCATCTTGATCGACCTGCTTTACCTGAACGTACTAATTCATGCTGCTTGTTACCAACTACACCGATTGTAGCCAAACATTTTTCTGGAACCATTCTTACTTCTCCAGATGGCATTTTTAAGGTTACATATTCATTATCATGAGCCATAACTTGTACATACGCTCCTGCACTTCTAGCCATCTGTGCTCCTTTACCGGGAGTTAATTCTATATTGTGCACAAATTGACCTGATGGAATATTTTTCAATTGCATAGTATTCCCATTGTTCAATGCTGCTTTTTCTGCAGAAATCACTATATCTCCAACTTTCAATCCGTCTGGCTGTATAATATATCTTTTTTCTCCATCTGAATAGTGGATTAAAGCAATGAATGCACTTCTATTTGGATCGTATTCAATAGTTGCAACCTTACCCTCTATATTGAACTTATTTCTTTTAAAATCAATAACCCTATAACTACGCTTATGTCCACCACCTCTTCTTCGAGAAGTAATGCGACCTCTATTGTTTCTACCGCCTGTCTTATTTAGCTTTCTAACCAATGATTTTTCAGGTTTACTAGTAGTAATTTCAGAAAAATCGGGTCTAGAAGTAAATCTTGATGCTGGAGTAACTGGTTTTAATTGTCTTATTGCCATAATCTATATTTATACGCTAAATAAGTCTATATTGTATCCCTCTACAAGAGTTACAATAGCTCTTTTCTTTAGCTTCGTATATCCATTCGTTCTAATTGTTCTTCCATTGCTTTTTACAGTCATCTGTTTAGCTTTTCCTTTTCTATTGCTCACAGCAACTTTAAGGACTTTAACTTTAAATTTTTCTTCCACTGCTTTTTTAATCTCAATTTTGTTTACATCGACAGGTACTTCAAATGCGTACTTATTTTCAGTCTCTTGAAGAGATGTCATTTTTTCAGTCACTACTGGACGAATTAAAATCTGTGAAAAATGATTCATATTTATTTCTTATCTCCAAATCTCTCTGATATTAAAGTAAGCGCGTTTGCATCCAATAGTAAGGTATCATTATTAAGTAAATCTGCAACAGAGCATGATGATGCTTTCACAACATTTACGCTTTCAACATTTCTTGATGCTAGCTCTAGGTTTTGATCTACTTCAGATACTACAATTGTCATTTTATTACCACTTAAACTGTTAGAACCTAAGAATGAAACAAAATCTTTCGTTTTGTTTGTTTCTAACTCTATTGAATCAATCACTTTCAAAGCATCATTTTTTACTTTTTCTGATAAAACGCATTTGAAGGCTAATTTCTTTGTTTTGGCGTTTATTTTCTTGAAATAATATGCTGGACTAGGACCAAAAATTACACCACCACCCCTGTTTAGAGGAGATCTGCTTGTACCTTGCCTAGCATTACCAGTACCTTTTTGCTTAAATGGTTTTCTACCACCACCAGAAACCAAAGATCTATTTTTTGTAGATCGAGTTCCTTGTCTTGCATTAGTTAATTCTGCTATGACGCACTGATATACAGCTTGATCATTCATAGGAACCTTAAATACTGAATCATTTAAGCTATAATCTTTACTACTATTTATTGATTTAATTTTCATTTTTTCAGAATAAACACTGGTGCATTGTTTGCTCCAGGAATAGCTCCTTTAACATATAATAAATTATTTTCTTTATCGATATCAACAATTTCAAGGTTTTTTACGGTAACATTTCCAGAACCTTTTCTACCTGCCATTTTCATACCTTTAAATACCCTTGAAGGCCAAGATGCCTGTCCAATAGAACCAGGAGCTCTTTCGGTATGCTTATTACCGTGAGTAGCGTCTTGTCTCGAAAAATTGTGTCTTTTAATAACGCCAGCAAAACCTTTACCTTTAGACTTTGATTTCACATCAATAATCTCTCCTATATTAAAAATTGAAGCGTCAAATTTTTGACCTAATTTGTATTCAAATGTATCAATTGACTGAAATTCAGCTAAAACTTTAGCGCTTTCAACGTCTGCTTTTTTAAGATGTCCTGCTGTGGGCTTATTAATGTTTCTCTTTGATTTGTCACCAAAAGCTAATTGAACAGAATTGTATCCATCTATATCGGTTGTCTTAATCTGAGATACAACACATGGACCAGCTTGAACTAAAGTAACTGGAACGACATGACCTTCTTCATTAAAGATTTGCGACATTTTAATTTTTTTACCTATTAATCCGTACATTGCTATCCTCTAATCTCGATATCTACACCAGATGGTAAATCTAGCTTCATTAAAGATTCAACAGTTTTAGGAGTTGAATTCACAATATCTACAACTCTCTTATGTACTTTTGTCTGGAATTGTTCACGCGATTTCTTATCAATAAACGGTGATCTCAGTACTGTATAAATTGTTCTCTTAGTTGGCATAGGAATTGGTCCAGAAATAATTGCGCCTGTAGACTTAGCTGTTCTAATAATTTTTTCAGCAGATTTGTCTAAAAGTCTATGGTCATAAGCTTTTAATGATATTCTAATTAAATCTTTTGCCATTATTATCCTCCGCCTTGTGACTGTGATTTCATTAATTTTTCTTCAACTGAAGCAGGTACCTTAGCATACTGTTGGAAATCCATATGAAAATTTGCTCTACCTTGAGAAAGAGATCTTAAGTCTGTTGCATAACCAAACATTTCACTTAATGGCACAGCGGCTTTAATGCTCTGATTGGCACCTTGTTGTTCCATATTTTCAACCTTACCTCTTCTGGAATTGATATCTCCAATTACATCTCCAAGATAATCATCTGGAGTAGTTGCTTCTACAGCCATAATTGGCTCCATTAAGATAGGATTTGCCTGTTTACAAGCAGTTTTAATTGCTCGTGAACCAGCTACTTTAAAAGCAATCTCTGAAGAGTCTACATCGTGATAAGAGCCATATACAAGCTCTACCTCAACATCTGGAATAGGATATCCATGTAACACTCCATTCTGTAATTGCTCTTTAATACCAGCATCTACTGCAGGAATATATTCTCTCGGAATAACTCCACCAACAATCTTATTTATAAATTTATAGCCAGTACCTTGTTCTGTTGGTTTAACATTAATGACAACATGACCATATTGACCACGACCTCCAGATTGACGAACAAATTTTTCATCAATTTTCTCGACTGACTTTTGAATTGCTTCTCTAAATGAGACCTGAGGCTTTCCAACATTAGCATTCACATTAAATTCTCTCTTTAGCCTATCAATAATGATTTCTAGATGAACTTCTCCCATACCTGATATCACTGTTTGACCAGTTTCGCTATCGACTTTTACTTGGAAAGTAGGGTCTTCCTCACTCAATTTATTCATTCCTTTAGCTAATTGGTCTTGATCGCTCTTTGATACAGGTTCAATTGAAACTGCTACAACAGGTTCTGGAAACTCCATTGATTCTAATGTTACATCACCTTTTTCTGACAAAGTATGTCCAGTTCTAACATCTTTCAATCCAATAACTGCTACAATTTCACCCGCTTTTGCTTCTTCTAATTCTTCTCTTTTGTTCGCATGCATCTGCAAGATTCTTGAGATTCTTTGTTTATCTCCGGTGTTTGAATTGATACAGAAAGATCCTTTTTTAAGTATACCAGAATACACTCTAATATAAGTCAGTTTACCAACGAAAGGATCTGTAGCAATTTTAAATGCAAGAGCAGTAAATGGACCTTCTGTAGAATTTTTAATAGTAACTTTGTCTTCTGGATCATCAACCGAAGAACCTTCAATACTTTCTACATCTACAGGAGATGGTAAAAAATCAATAACAGCGTCTAAGACTCTTTGTACTCCTTTATTTTTAAAAGCTGATCCGCATAAAGTTGGAACAAAAGCATTCTCTAAACAGCCCTTCTTTAGAGCTTCTTTAATTTCTTCAGAAGATATTTCTTCTTCGTTTAAATATTTCTCCATTAAAGCATCATCAAAACTAGCAACTTCTTCAATTAAGAAATTTCTCCATTTGTCTGCATCTGCTGATAATTCTTCCGGTATATCAATATATTCAAATTCAGCCCCTTGACTACTTTCATTGTATTCTATAGCTTTCATATTAGTTAAGTCTATAATACCTCTGAAAGTCTCTCCTGCACCAATAGGCAGTGCAATAGGTAGCGGTTTAGTGCCTAAACGCTTCTTCATCGTGTCAATAGCATTATAAAAGTCTGCACCTGTTCTGTCCATTTTGTTAATAAAAGCAATTCTAGGTACATTGTATTTTGTTGCTTGTCTCCAAACTGTTTCACTTTGAGGTTCTACTCCAGCAACAGCACAGAATACTGCAACAGCTCCATCAAGAACTCTTAATGATCTTTCTACTTCCATAGTAAAATCAACGTGACCTGGCGTGTCAATTAAATTGATGCGATTCTTGTCCCAGTAAAAAGTTGTAGCAGCTGAAGTAATTGTAATCCCTCTTTCTTGCTCTTGTTCCATCCAGTCCATCGTAGCAGCTCCATCATGTACCTCACCAATTTTGTGAGTTTTACCAGCATAATATAACATTCTCTCAGTTAGAGTAGTTTTACCGGCATCTACGTGAGCCATAATACCAATATTCCTGACAATATTTAAATCAGTAGACATGGTTATCTTCCTCTCCCAAAGTGGGCGAAAGCTTTATTTGCTTCTGCCATACGATGTGTGTCTTCTTTCTTTTTAATAGCACTTCCCTCATTGTTTGAGGCTGAAATTAGCTCTCCGGCTAAACGATTTGACATGGGACTACCTGATCTTTTCTTTGCGCTATCAATAATCCAATGAGCTGCTAAGTAAAATTGTCTTCTATTAGGCACTTCAATAGGCACCTGATAAGTAGCTCCACCAATTCTCTTTGATTTCACCTCAACATGTGGCGCCGCATTATTTAATGCTTTCTTAAAAACATCGACTGGATCTTTACTGCTTTTCTCTTTTACAATATCGAAAGCGTCATAAAGAATTTTTTCAGCAATACCCTTTTTTCCGCCAACAAGTAGATAGTTCATAAATTTTGATACTTGCAAATCATTAAATTTTGGATCTGGATTAATTGATCTTTTTTCTGGTCTTCTTCTTCTCATATTTAACTTTTAGGTTTTTTTGCTCCATAGCGTGATCTACTTGTCTTTCTATCATTAACGCCCGCAGTGTCTAATGAACCGCGTACAATATGATAACGAACACCAGGAAGGTCTTTTACTCTACCACCCTCTATTAAAACAATTGAGTGTTCTTGTAAGTTGTGGCCTTCTCCAGGAATATATGCATTTGCCTCAATACCATTTGTCAATCTAACTCTAGCTACTTTTCTTAACGCAGAATTAGGTTTTTTAGGCGTAGTTGTATATACTCGAGTACACACACCCCTCTTCTGGGGGCTGTTCTCAAGCGCTCTACTAGCAGACTTTTTAATAATTTTTTTTCTGCTCTTTCTAATCAACTGGTTTACTGTTGGCATAAATTATTTTTCCTTTAATAAATTTAAAAGTACCGCGAAATATATTGTTATAAGAGAGAAAAAACAAACGTTTTCTCGAACGCGTAGAAAGCATGTGTTTTTTAGCAAATATCTAGAAAAATATCAGGAAGAGAGAATTTATTCTTCTTCCTGATTTTCTTGCTCGATTTGAATAGATTGTAAGGCAGGAAATCCTGTTCCAGCAGGAATTAATCGTCCTAAAGCAACATTCTCTTTTAGT
>DASCOP010000051.1:0-9502 GCA_036012065.1 Fidelibacterota bacterium | reverse complement strand
CTTACTGTGATTTCATCTCCTACTGCAATGATTATTTATTCTACAGGTCTTGTTAGCACAAAAACTTTTTTTAAAGTTGGTCTATTGATGTTTACTAGCTCAATTGTTATTTTATATTTAATGTCAAAATTCTATTGGGTAACACTATGAATATCTTAATTGCAATTGGAGGAAAAGAATACTCTAAGCCAACATTGGATCTTGGAATGAAAGTTGCAAATGCATTTGAAGCAACAACAACTATCGCATATGTAGGTAAGAAAATTAGTCAATTTTCTGAAAAAGATGTTAGCGTTGTACATCAAAATTTAGATGATAGAGAATTATATAGACCAGGTGTGAGAACATTAGAATGGGCATACGATTTCCTAGAATCAAGAAATTATATTAACAAAAAAGATCCTAATATCACATTTAATGATCATTTAATTATTGATGAAGAGAACTCTAGAATGCGTGTTCTATTAAAAGGAAGTCATTCAAACAAAATTGATTTAATCTTACGTACTGGTGAAATTATTGATCAACTTAGATCAGAAGTTGAAACTAATGGACAAGACATCACTATCATCGGTGGTGGTGGAAATAAAGGTATGCATCATAAACTAGTACAATTTATTGATAGCTCTGTAATGGTTGTCAAAAACTATTCAGTAAATAAAAAATATAAGATTCTATTACCTGTCAATAATTCTCTAGGATCAAATAAGGCGATTGAAATTGCTCAACAGTTTGCAAAGTCTAAAAGATTGGCTGTAGAAATTATAACGGTATTAGAGAATAAATCTTCTGATGAACAATTAAAAAATATATTAGATAAAACTGAAAAAAGATTTACAAAAGCAGGAATTAAGAATACTGCAACAGTTCTTGAAGGAAATCCTGTAAAGACTGTAGTGCAACATGCTAAGGATGACAGTCTTGTTATGCTTGGAGTATCTCCAAAAAATCCAATACTAAAATATTTCTTTGGTAGTAAACCAATTAGCATTGCTCAGCAATGTAACTGCCCAGTACTAATCGCTAAGTAAGCACATTTAATACATCATCATAGTCTGGCTCATGTCCAGTCTGATCTACTAACTGTGTATAACCTACTGTACCATCAGTATTTATGATAACAACAGATCTAGCTAATAGTCCTTGAAATTTTCCATTCATATGCAAAATACCATAATCATTTCCAAAATTATGATTGCGCATATCTGAAAGAAAAGTGACATTATCTAAATTATTTATATCGCAAAACTGTTTTTGATTAAAAGCTAAGTCTTTAGATATGCACAAAACCTTGGTATTGTCCATATCGCTAGCTAATTCATTAAACTTATGAGCGGAAGCTGAGCATACAGGTGTATTTAAACTAGGATAGATATTTAAAACTAATCGCTTTCCTTCGAAATCTTTTAAGGTCATATTTACTAACTCATTATTTGCTAATAAAAAATCGGGTGCTTGAGATCCTATTTCGGGCAGTGATCCTGAAAGATCAACTACTTGGTCGCCTAATTTTACTTGAGTCATATTTATTCCTTTTCTTTTTGTTAAAACATTTAAATTGGTCTTAAATTTAATAATGTTCAAACAATGTAATAGGAGTTTTTATGAGTGATAACAAGAAATTTATCTTACCAGCATTACCTTATAGTGCAAATGACTTAGCGCCGACAATATCATCGCAAACCGTAGACCTACATTATGGAAAACACCATCAAGCATATTTTAATATGTTAAATACATTTGCTGAAGGTACTAAGTTTATGGATATGGATTTAGATGCAGTTGTAGTAAAAAGCTTTGAAGAAAATAATAAGAAAGTCTTTAACAATGCAGGTCAAGCGTGGAATCATATTTTATATTGGGAGCAAATGGCTCCAGGAGGCAGCAATACGCCAAGTGGAAAATTATTAGATAAAATTAATGATTCATTTGGTGACTATGAAACATTCAAAACTAACTTTACACAACAAGCTGTTGGTGTATTTGGTAGTGGATGGGCATGGCTGATTGAAAAAAATGGTAAGTTAGATCTAAGAGGGCTTCCTAACGCTGAAAATCCATTAGCACATGGTGAACATGCATTGATGGGTATCGATGTATGGGAACACGCTTACTACTTAGACTATCAGAATGTTAGACCTGATTATGTTAAGGCAGTTTTAGACAATCTTATTAATTGGGACTTCGTAGCTGATCGCTTAATCTAAATGTTTAATTACAGCTCTATTATTAGTAATTAATTATATAAAACTGTTATGTTAATTTAAATCATGAATAAAGATGAGCATAAAAAAATTGCCCTTGTCATTGATGGAGAGTTTCCTGAGAATCAGAAACTGGTTAATCAAATCAAATCTTCCGATATTATTATTGCAATAGATGGAGCAGCTAATATACTAATGGAAAATGAAATAACTCCAGATGTAGCAATCGGAGATTTTGATTCTATTGATTTGTCTCATAAAAATAATATTTCGACCATTGTTAATGCGGAAGATCAAAATAAGACTGATTTAGAAAAAACATTGGACTGGTGCATTGATCATAATTATACATCGTTATCTATTTTTGGAATATCAGGACAAAGCGAGGATCACTTTCTGGGAAACTTTTTTATCATTAATGAATATTCTGATACAATAGCCTGTATTATCTATACAGATTATTCTACTATCACTCCCTGTATCGGCGAAACTATCTTTGATTCTTTTGAGGGAGAAACAGTAAGTATTGTCAGTTTTGAACAAGAAAATAGAATAACATCAACAAACCTTCAGTATCCTTTGGATGGATATAAACTATCTGCTTCTGTAAGAGCAATAAGAAATACATCACTAGGAGAAACTTTTACAATTGAATCCTCTGACAAAGTGATGATTTTTCAAGTAAAAGACAAATTATAAGCTTGCAGTAGTCGCCAAACTATTGGCTTTAGCTCTTGACAAAAGAGCATCTTGAGTAGCATTAATATTTTCTGATTTTCCTGCCCATGCTTTTAATGCATCCTGCTGCAATGCTCTTCCATAGGAAAAAGTAACATTCCAATTAGTGTTATGCTTATTCATTTCATTCAAATGCAACGTAGCTAATTCATTGGATTGTCCTCCAGAAAGAAAAGCAATACCAGGAACTTCTGATGGTACATTTTTGGTTAAACATTCTAATGTTTTACCTGCTACATCCTCTATACTCCCCTGGTCAACGCAATCATAGCCAGATAATACCATATTTGGTTTAAGGACTATTCCTTTCAAATCAATATTATGTTGTGCGAGTTGATCAAAAACAGTATTGAGCGTTCTATCTGTCACATCAAAAGATGTATCAATTGTATGGGAGCCATCCATTAATACTTCAGGCTCTACTATTGGAACTAAATTGGCTTGTTGACACAATAAAGCATAGTTTGCTAGTCCTTCTGCATTAGCAAGAATACATTTTTCTGAAGGAATATTCTTTCCGATTGTGATTACAGATCTCCATTTAGCAAAACGTGCACCTAAAGCATAATATTCTCCAAGGCGTTCGGCTAACCCATCTAATCCTGTTGTATTTTTTTCGCTTGAACCTTCTTCTAGCGGATGAGCTCCAGTATCAACTTTGATTCCTGTTAAAATACCTTTTGATTGTAAATAATTTGGAATAAAAATTTCTGTCCCAAAAATATTTTGTCTAAAAGTCTCATCAAATAAAATAACACCGCTAATATATTGTTCCAATCCTGGCGCTGTAAAAAGAGCGCTTCGATAATTACACCTATAATCCGCTGTAGATTCTACTCCAATTCCTTCAAATCGTTTTGTGCATGTTCCAGTGCTTTCATCGGCTGCTAAAACTCCTTTACCTTTTTCAATCATTCTACTTGCAACGCTATGTAATTCAGACATTATCTTCTCCTAAATCATATACATTAGTAATTATCTTAACTTCTTCTGTTCCTCCAAATATTATCTTTGAGGATACGATTGCTTTACTACCTTCAAATTTAACTCCAGGAACCCAGCCTGTGCAAACACCACTTGCTATAAAAAATGTATCATCCGATGTACATAAATCGTTAGCATCCCAAATCTTATCAAGATCACTGCCAACCATTTTACGCGCTCTATTCTCAAACTCTGTATCATAAAATACTAATTGTCCTTCAAAAAATCCTCCTAGGGCTCTAACTGCAGTTGCAGTAATAACACCTTCTGGAGCTGCGCCAATGCCGTACAATAAATCTACCTCACCCTCTACTGCTTTTAATCCTCCAGTCACATCACCATCTCCAATTAAAATTGGATTTACTCCGAATGATTGCAGTGACGCAATCAAATCTTTATGTCGATCCCTATCCATAACAATCACTGTTATATCTTTTACTGCTTTATTTAATACCTTTGCAGTAGCTACTAGATTTTCTTCAACGGTTTTTGCTAATCCAATATGACCATTTAATTCTTTTCTACCACATAACTTATTCATATAAGTATCTGGGGCATGCAACAAAGAGCCTGAAGGCGCACCGGCAAGCACAGCAATAGAATCTGGTAAATCAAACGCACAATGATTGGTGCACTCTAATGGATCAACCGCAATATCAACTTTAATATCACTATCTTGATTTCCTAATTGCTCTCCAATAAATAACATAGGCGCTTCATCTCTTTCGCCTTCTCCGATCACAACTGTAGTTAACACATCTTGTTTACTCAATACGGATCGCATTGCTTCGGTAGCAGCTTGATCAGCTAGCTTTCCATCCTTACATCCTCGTAACTGAGCAGCAGCAATAGCTGCTCTTTCTGTTGCTTCTAAAAATGGTTGATAGTGTTCTGATATTTTATTCATTCAACGAATCTATAAGTTCAAATAGTTGATTAATTTGTTCAGGAGTAGAATATCCATCAAATTGTCCCATTACTACTCCATTTTTATCAAGGACATAGATATAACAACTCTTCTTACTTTCAATACCTAGTGATTTATAATATTGTCTTAAAGGACCATAGTAAGTAACAGTAAAATCATGGAGTGGTCTTGGCACTCCACCTCGCATACCTCCATCAATCCAATTGCGTGTTATTGTCCATTGACCTCCTAACATGGGAATTTCATAATACTGAACAGTTTTATCAATGCCATATTTTGGTAACAATTCATCGGCCCAAGTATTGATACATAATTGCGCTCTCTGTTTAAATGCTACTGAAAGCACCGCTACTCTTCCATTAAGATCTTTTGGAAAAATGACTTCATTATCTGACAGAGAAAGTCCTTTGATAGTTGGAAATGTTTTATTGAGTACATCATCAGAAGAATAAATAATGCTTGAAAAACATAAAGTGATAATAGTTAATAATAATGCTCTCTTCATTTATTTTTTCCTTTTTAAAAATGATACTAAAAGTACGCTAAGCAGAAGTAATGTTTTCATTTAGATTTTTTCTCAGCAAAATAAAATGGTAAATATAACATATAAAAAACAACTACAACTAAAGGAAATACAGGGAATACATGCCAAGGGGGTGATGGAAATAAGCTCATTAATGATTCTCCCGCAGGTGCCTTCATTAAGTACCATAAGTTTGCCTCATATCCAGGCTCTCCGCCTATCAATACATTTAGAACATACATAATTGGTAATAAGATTAAGGAATATTTTAATGCATTAACAAGAGAACCAAATGTTACTTTCTGTTTGATTACTATCACAATATAGATAAGACTAAAAAATAATAGCCCATGACCAGAGAATAACGTAATAAAATCAAGGTCTGGGAACGTAAATTCCACATCGGGAGTAAGTAAGGCCATTGTACCTCCTCCAAATCCCCAGAAATAAGCAAAATCAAAAAATTTCTGTTCTCTTGTGAGCAAAAATAATCCTGCTGTATAAGAAGTAATATGACATGCATGCAATGGAACGGTATTGGTCCACTTGTAATCACCTAATGCAATTAAGTAAAATGGCTTTAATAGCTCATTTAAAATAAGAGCAAAACCTAAAATTGTTTCAAATGATCCAAAAGATTCTGCAGAATACTTATCTCTTATAAAAAAAGAGAAGCCGAATGACACTACAAAAATTATTGTAAGGGTTAATAAATGAGTAGTACCAAATAAAATAAATTCATTCATAATGAAAAGAATCTAATAAAAGTTGAATAATAATTTTATCAAATTATATTTCACTAATGACAGCTAGCATTATATTTTTTTAATCTCCAATAATTATATGGCCATGGAGTTAGAAATCCTGCTGTTAACATTATCGGAATTGCCCACCATGTTATCTGTGCTCCTCCTGTTAATAGAATATCAGTAACATTCATTGCAAATTCCATAGCAACCATAGATATAAAAGACATTCCTAATGCTGTTCTAAGTGCTTGAGAAAATATCATTTGTTTTGACAGGATAAATGTTTCTAATAACACGCTGGTGATTAATCCATTTAGCATCGCTAAACCCATGATGCTCATTGTTGACCAATCATGTGCAATATTTTGAAAATACAAGATAGTTCCAAAATCTCCAATAGAGCATCCTAATAGACACCAAGATGTATTAACAGCAGATTTTTTCCAAGTATGTTTACATTTCCAACTAATCATAATTGTTCCCCCTATTATTTTAGTATTGATAGTATTAATTTAAGGTACTTAATATGAAAATAAAATTAATTCTATTTCTTTTGATATGCCTTCCAGTCCTATGGTATATTTCTACTCCACGAACAAAAGAGTTTGTCCTTCCTATCTTTACCCCTTCAGACCTACGATCTAACTTAGTTCATCCATCTTTGGCAGGAAAAACAGAGCATACCGTTCCAGATTTTTCTTTTATAGATCAAAATGGAAATACTATTACTGAAAAAACAGTTGAAGATAAGATTTATGTTGTCGATTTCTTTTTTACATCATGTCCATCTATATGTATTGATCTGACCAACAACCTAAAAGAAGTGCAGAGTGCATTTATCGATAATGAAAATGTCTTGATATTGTCTCATAGCGTTGATCCAAAGACAGATGATATAGAGCGACTAAAAAAATATGCGAGCATTAATAATATAAATAATGAAAAATGGTTTTTACTGACAGGTCCAATAGAAGATATTATTAAAATGGCGCAATTAGGCTATTTTGCTATCGCATCTGTACCCAATCATACTGACAATAGTTTAATTCACACAGAAAATGTAATACTTGTTGATAAAAATAGGAAAATTCGTGGGATTTATAATGGAACTTCTCTGCTAGAAACAAGCTATTTGATTGACGACATTAATAAGCTGTTATCTTACTAAATTTTAAATGCACCATCTTTAATGTAATTTATACCCATCCAAAATGCTAATCCGACAAACAAATGGTAAACTGCTATGTTTAGCTTATCTATATGTAAGATTGCCAATACAATACTTCCTACAAAAAAGATAAATTGTAATATAAATAGAATCTTAGTTGATCTTTTGAGTTCTGGGAAAAAAAATCTTAAGAATACCAACCACTTTAATATGCTATTTTTCATTCCTCTACTAACTTTCTTATTCCTGCAAGCCATTTATCATAATCATGTGTCTTGCCTTGAATATATTGCAACACTTGTTTGTGCGGTAGAATTAAAAAATCTTCCTTATTAATACCTTCCACTGTATCATCAGCTACTTGATCTGGACTTAATAGTCCATCTCTCATTAAGGGATGGTTTTTATCCAATACTCCTGTTGAAGTTACCATATTTGTTTCAACAAGCTGTGGACATAGCACTGAAACTTTAATGCCTTTATTACCATACATAATAGATAGATTTTCTGCTAATCCTAATGCGGCATGTTTTGTAGTAGCATACGACATAGCTCCTGGCATATTTAATAACCCTGCTGCAGAAACAGTTATAAGAAAATAACCATCTTTATTTTCTAACATATGGGGAATAAGAACACGTGCAGCATAAATATGAGACATCACATTGACCTCCCAGGTTTTATGCCATGATTCATCGCTTATATTCAGTGTACCAAATTCCTGTATACCAGCATTAGAGCAAAATAAATCAATTGTTCCAACGTGATCAATGATCTCATTAAGAGTGGATTTAATATCTTCTGGACTGGATACATCTACGATATAACCTCTGACTCCCATTAATTCTGCCACATGAAGAACATTAGGATTAATGTCAATCAAGTGGACAGAATTAGGGGATTCGTTTAGAAATCGTTTTGCTAGTGCTTTGCCGATACCATCGGCTCCACCAGTAATAACTATATTTTTATTGTTTAGATTCATTTGATTAATGTACCCCAGGAAGGACTCGAACCTACAACCAATGGCTTAAGAGGCCACTGCTCTACCATTGAGCTACTGAGGCATTTCTCTTAAAGCTATAATAAATATATTATGTAATTACAAACTAACTATATACTACTAAACTGCTGTTACTTTGACTGCTTTATCACCTCTATCATCGGACTCTACTTCAAACTCAACCGCTTGGTCTTGTTTAAGAGTCTTAAAATCATTCTCTGATTCGATGCTAGAGAAATGAACAAAAACGTCGTTTCCATCTTCTTTAGTGATGAAACCGTAACCTTTTTTTTCATTAAAGAACTTTACAGTACCTTTTTCTTTGTCACTCATATTTCTCTCTTTGTTAGTTAATAATTAAAATAATAATCGAGGCAATATAAAGAGTTATTTGTGGAATGCCAATTAAATTTAAAAAATTTAAATTGTCTGCTTTTAGCTAATATTTTGTGCTTTATGCAATAAAGTGCTTTTAGATAATACTAAACTATAGCTAGAAAATAAAACTGTTGAATAAACCAAAGCTCCTGCAAGAGTTCCACCGAAAAATGGAATTGCTACTGTATAACACTGAATTAATCCAGCAAATGATTTAGCGTACATAATGCTCATTGCCCATACTCCAAAATTAGTTATTATAAAAAATATAACTGATCCTGCTATACTAGATAATCCTATTTTGATAGGATTAGTTTTTTTAAGAGCAAATCTTCCCATGATAGAAATACATGCTACTGATCCATATACCCATAACAATCCAGGAGAAAAGATTCTAAAACTTTCATAATAACCTGCATAAATAAAATTATTGATGACTAAATCGCTTACCAAGAAAGATATTAATGGAAGTCCTATAGCAATCCATTTATTCTTAAATGCATGTGCGGATAATAGAGCAATAGCAATCATTGGAGTAAAGTTAGGTGGATGAGGAATGATTCTACCAATAATACCAATTGCAACCAAAGCGAGGATTAGAATAATATTTTTTTTCATATCAGTACAAAAAATTAGCTAAAGTATTCTTCATACACAAAAGCAAAATCTTTTTTGATTTGTTCTTGAGTAAGTCCAAAATCATTAATCGTCTTATTCTGATGCTTCTTAGTATATTTTTTCTCTGACTTTTCTCTTATCATTGCTTCAAAGTCCTCACCTATATCTTGTCCAATGAGCTTGAAGGATTTATCAACTGATTGATAAAG
>DASCOP010000050.1:0-16184 GCA_036012065.1 Fidelibacterota bacterium | reverse complement strand
TCTTCTGCGTTATAAAACGTATTAAAATATGCACAAGCCTGCAAAAAGACTAAAAGACATAAGCTTTTTATGATTTTTGAATTAAATTCAGATATCATAATGCGAATTTACAATGAAGCTTGAAGAATTACAGAACATAATTTCTAAAAAAATATCTGAAGTAATCACCGTTGACTCTATTGACGTCTATGATTACACTGCTCAGCATGAGAATCATGCTACATTTGATGGAAATTTTCATCTAAGCATGACATTGGTCAGTCCAAATTTTGAAGGGATGAGCTTAATTGAAAGACATCAATTAGTTTATAAGACACTTGATGAATATATGCACGGTGAAATTCATGCTCTAACAATGAAAACTTATACTCCTGAAGAGCATCAAAAAACGTTAGATAATTCTTAGCTTATTCCGCGTAATTCGGTATAGGAGGAATTCCTAAGCTAATCTCAAATAAGTCACTTTCAAGCGTTGCTGATTCAGAAGAAGGTGATTCAACAATACGACCTATTTCTTCATTATTTTTACTAACAATCAAAGTTGGGACATATCGAATATCTTTACCTTCTTGCTCTCCATTTGGGCTAATCTTATCGCGATCTACTGTCACAATTAATACATTAGCCATATCAACATCCATTTGACTTAATATTTTTTCCATTCTTGGTACTTCTCTCCTACTATCACCACACCATGTTCCAAGAAAGATTTCATAAGAATATTGACTAGGGTTATCGATAGCATTGGTTAATTCAACATCGACTTCATAGCCTTCAGATTCCATTTGATACCATTCGCCAAAAGGGTCTTGCTGCAATTCTTCTATTGCAATTGGACCTAATAGCATTGGTTTCCCTGTTTTAGGATCTTCAAACATCCCTTCCGGGATGTCTGAAGAATTAAGATTGAATAAGCCAAAAGATATCATTGCAAGAATAAGTATAATAATATTTATTCTTTTAGACCATTTAGGCTCTATTTCAATTAAAGGTTTACTCATTATCGATATAGTATTTCCATATCACGTAAGTACCTAGGATTGTGCAGCATAGAGAAATAACTGATCCTTCAATACCGAAAGCACCTCCAGAAACAATGTCAGGTACATTTCCAGTATTTTCATGTGCAATCATTTTCCATGAGTCTATATTCAGTCCACTGATTTCAAATCCAAATAATCCTTGAAAGAAATTCCATCCAAAGTGGAAAAAGGTTGGAAACCATAGATTTTTAGTAAATGTATAGCTAATTCCCAAAATAAATCCTGCAGCAAACAATTCGCTCATTGGAACAAAAGTGCTAAATACTGCTGGATTTCCAGCATGCATTCCTGCAAATAATAAAGAAGATCCTGCCAAGGCAATCCAACGATTGTCTGTTCCATCCATCATATTTTTCAGGATATACCCTCTAAAAATAATTTCTTCATCAAATGCTGCTAAAAACAACACCATACTTACAATGAAAACACCTGGTTTAAATCCAACAAACCCTGTTACAGTAACAGCGCCTATAAGCCATAAAACCAGAAATATTCCTCCAATAAAGGCTAAAGCACCTGCTAGTCCAGCTAACATTTCTTTACCGCGATTTTCAAAAGATAAACCAATATTCATTAATGGCTCTTTATTAACAACACTCATCATAAACCATAATGCTAAAAAACTTCCAACAACTTGAAAAGCTGTAAGAAAAAGCATCGCTGGTGAATCAAAACTCATATTTTCAAACAAAGCTGTAGCCCCATTTGGGTCTGCATTCAAATCTATACCGTTCATTAGCATAACTAAAACGACTCCTACCCCACTAGTAAGACCCATGATTATCATCCATATAGGTATAAATAATATTGCTCTAAGCCATCCGTTTTTAATTCTTGGTTCCATATTAATTCCCTTCGTTTTTTATATTAAATAAAGCTTTAATCATATCTCTTACAACAATGAGAATTAGGCCAATTAACATCGCGCCAATAATTGCAATAATGATATTTTCTAGTATAATATTCATGTCAGAATATAATGATAAAATAGAAGAATAAACAAAATGACTAATTGAGAATAAAAAATAATTATTTAAAAAATGCTTAAGTTCTTTTACTGAAATAAAAGGAAAAAAAATGAAGAACATATATATCTTAACCATAACTGCTTTATTTCTAAGCGGTTGTAATAACGACTTTCAAACCGAAGAAATTGAAAATAGATTTAATATTTATATTAGCAAGTTATCAAATGAGGAAATTGAAGATAATCTATCTAAAGGTTTAAAACCAATTGCTATCAAGGACAATATTGATGTAAAAGGATTTGCAAATACCGCAGGATCATTAGCACTTAAAGACAATTACCCTTCTAATAATGCCTTTCTTATTCAACAGCTCGTAGACAATGGATATTTTGTCATTGGAAAAACAAATTTGTCTGAATGGGCTAATTTTCGATCCTCCTCTTCTACGAGTGGGTGGTCAAGTATGGGTGGTCAAACAATTAATCCTTATGGAGTAATGCGCACCCCTTGTGGTTCTAGTTCTGGATCAGGTGTAGTAGTGGCAACTGGCTTGATAGATGTTGCTATAGGAACTGAAACTAATGGGTCGGTAAGCTGTCCTTCTTCTGTGAATGGTATTGTAGGAATTAAACCTACTGTAGGTCTTGTTAGCCGATCCGGTATTATCCCTATTTCACATACACAAGATACTGCAGGTCCTATGGCAAGCTCTGTAGAAAAAGCAGCTAAAATATTAGAAATGATTGCAGGTAAAGATATGAATGATCCTGCTACACTAAATATTCCTGAAGATTTCAATTTTGACTTTACATCTGATTTAAATAAAGGGTCATTAAAGGGAAAAAGATTTGGACTACTTCCTACAGGATCAACCGATAAAGATGGAGAAAAAGCACTTCAAAAAATAAGAATGTTACTTGAAAACTCTGGTGCTATTGTGGTTGACGTAGAAGATGAAAGACAGTATCCCGGAGAAGCAGAGTTGTTGGTCTTGATGTATGAATTCAAAGAGAATCTTGAAAAATATTTAGCTACTTCCAATTCTCCATATAAAACTCTTTCAGAGCTCATTAAATTTAACGATGCTAACAAAGAAGAAGTTTTGAAGTACTTTGATCAAAGTATTTTTGTTGATAGCGACAAAACTAGCTCTCAAAAAGAAGAATATCTTATTGCGTTAGATCAAATAATAAATACTAGAAATGATATTGACAAATTACTTGAAGAAAACAATGTTGATGCGCTAGTTGGTTTATCTTGGAGCCCTGCTTGGGCAATCAACCACGATGGTGGCGATGATGAGGCAATTGCAGCATATAGATTCTGGGTAAATGGTAGTTATGCTGCTATGGCAGGATATCCGCATGTTACCGTTCCTTTAGATTATATTGACGGTCTTCCTATTGGAATGTCGTTTATTGGAACAGCATGGTCTGATAAACAGCTAATAGAGTATGCACACTCTTTTGAACAGTTAAATAATTTTAACCCAATACCAGCACTGTAATATGAAACCAGTAATCAGTCGCCGAAACTTTGTTAAAACAACCACAATGGCTGGGGTTGCCGCATCTATCGGACCAACTATTCTGTTTGGCAGTCCTTCTCAAAGACTACAAGTAGGGATAATTGGTACAGGATTTCGTGGTCAATGGGTTTCACAGCTTTTATTGAACCGTCCCGATGTAGATATTCCTGTAATCTGTGATATTGATGATATTATGATTGCAAGAGTTTTAAAAATCTTTGAAAAAGCTAATCGTCCTTTGCCAAAAATATACAAAAATGGTCCAGAAGATTTTCGAAATATGGTTGCAAACGAAGACTTGGATGGGGTATATATTGCTACCCCATGGGAATGGCACCATCCTATGGCTGTTGCCGCCATGAAAAATAATATTCATGTAGGCACAGAGGTTCCAGCAGCTCTTACCGTTAAAGAGTGTTGGGATTTGGTTAATATATCTGAAAGAACCGGCAAATTGTGTATGATTATGGAAAACGTAAACTATCGAAGAGACGTTATGGCAGTTCTCAATATGGTTCGTCAAGGACTATTTGGCGAGCTACTTCACTGTCAAGGCGGATATCAGCACGATTTACGGCATGTGAAATTTAATGATGGTGTTGGCGCCTATGGCGGTGGTGTAGAATTTGGTGATAAAGGTTTTTCAGAAGCACGATGGAGAACACAACATTCTGTAGATCGTAACGCCGATCTTTACCCTACGCACGGACTAGGGCCTGTAAGTAGCATGTTAGACATTAATCGTGGTAATAGAATGCTTTCACTCACCTCTACAGCAACCCAATCCCGCGGACTTCATAAATATATTGTAGATTTGGGAGGAGAAAAGCATCCCAATGCAAAAATAGATTTTAAGTTAGGTGACATAGTTACAACAGTTATTAAGTGCGCCAAAGGACAAACAATTGTATTAAGCCACGATACAAACTCACCTAGACCGTATTCTTTAAATTTTCGCGTTCAAGGTACTCAGGGACTATGGATGAAAGATAATCGTTCTATTTATATAGAAGGCACAAGCCCAAACGAACATCAATGGGAATCAGATGAAGAGTATTTAAAAAAATATGACCACCCTCTTTGGAAAAAATTTGAAGATCAAGCCGCTGGCTCAGGTCATGGAGGCATGGATTTCTTTATTGTGCGCGCATTTATAGAAGCACTAAAAGATAACCAAACACCGGTAATTGATGTCTATGATGCTGTAAGTATGAGCGTAATAGTTCCTTTGTCAGAAAAATCCATTACACTAAATAGTGCTTCAGTGAGAATTCCTGATTTTACACGAGGAAAATGGAAAACAAATCCATCTATTTTTGGTTTAAATGAAAGATATTAAATGATTTTATCTCCATTGGATTGGGCTATTGTTGCCGCCTATTTACTATTTTCGCTTATTGTAGGTGTTTGGGCCTCAAAACAAGCCGGCCACGATACAAAATCATTTTTTTTAGCTGGTAGGAATATGCCTTGGTGGCTTTTGGGTGTTAGCATGGTAGCAACTACATTTTCTACAGATACACCAAACCTAGTAACAGATCTGGTCCGTACAAATGGTGTAGCAGGAAATTGGAAATGGTGGGCATTTTTGTTGACAGGCATGCTAACAGTTTTTGTATATGCGAAGCTTTGGCGACGCTCTGGAGTACTCACTGATATTGAATTTTATGAACTTCGCTATAGTGGAAAAGCTGCAATTTTTCTACGAGGATTCCGTGCTTTGTATTTAGGATTAGTTTTCAATGTTTTGATGATGGGTGCCGTAAGTTTAGCGGCTGTAAAGTTTGGTGAAATTGTGTTAGGTCTCCCTGGATGGATAACGCTTTGTATCGCTTGCTCCATTACATTAATATATTCGACATTAGGAGGGCTTAAAGCTGTTATTATTACAGACTTTGTTCAATTTACTATAGCTATGATTGGTTCAGTCTGGGGGATGCTTTATATTGTTAGATTGCCAGAAATTGGAGGATTATCCACACTAATTTCACACCCAAACGTAATTGACAAGATTGCATTGATCCCTGACTTATCTGATCCAAACCTATGGGTTCCATTGTTATTGATTCCTTTATCAGTGCAATGGTGGGCCAGCTATTATCCTGGTGCGGAACCTGGCGGTGGTGGATATATTGCTCAACGTATGTTCTCTGCTAAAGACGAATCCAATGCTGTTAAAGCTACTTTTTTATTCAATGTAGCTCATTATGCTTTGCGCCCGTGGCCATGGATTCTCATCGCCTTGTCATCTCTTATTATTTTTCCAGAACTAACTGATATCCAAACTGCATTTCCTACTCTTTCCAGCGATAAACTTGGTCATGATGTGGCTTACCCCGCTATGCTTACTTTGTTGCCGCCAGGGCTTTTAGGGTTGGTTGTTGCATCGCTTATTGCTGCTTTTATGAGCACCATGTCTACCCAATTGAATTTAGGTGCCAGCTACTTGGTAAATGATTTTTATCATCGGTTTATTAATCCTGATGCATCAGAAAAAAAATTAGTCTTAACTGGACGATTGTTTACGGTAATCTCTGTCTTTTTAGGTGGCGGACTAGGCCTGTTGCTCACCAGTGCCGGACAAGCATTTACGCTATTACTTATGGTAGGTGCTGGTACGGGTCTCATTTATATCTTGCGGTGGTTTTGGTGGCGAATTAATGCCTACACTGAAATCGTTGCAATGGTTAGTTCTATTGTTATTGCAGGATATTTTAATTTTGCTAATACAGGACTAGAAGATTGGCAAAAAATTACTATTGGTGCAGCGCTTACTACTGTTGTTTGGCTGCTTGCAACCTATTTTACACCACCAGACAATGAAGAAACATTACGAAACTTTGTAAAAAAAGTTAATCCGGGTGGCCCTGTATGGGAAAAATATACCGATGAAACTCCAGAGGAACCTTGGCCAGTTCCAAACGGAATCCTTTGCATGGTATTGGGTTGTATGGCCACTTATAGCTTCCTTTTAGGAGTCGGCCAATTAATTTATGGACAAATAGAATCGGGAATCCTAATTTGTAGTTTAGGACTCATTTCATCTTTCGGCCTATTTAAATTATGGAAATAACTACTCCAGGACGTATTTGTCTTTTCGGTGAACACTCCGATTATTTGGGGTTGCCCATTATTGCAATGGCCATTTCTTTGCGCGCCAAAATTTCAGGGGAAAAAAGAACTGACAATCAAGTTATCATTCATAAGCCTGACATCAATGAAACAGAAAGATTTTCTATCGAGGATTTACGTTATACTAAATCCCGCGACTATTTCAAAAGTTGTATTAAGACATGTCAAAATGAAGGGCTTATTTTTTCATCTGGTTTTGAATGTGAAGTGAGTAGCCAAATACCTATTCGTGCAGGCGCTAGTAGTTCGTCTGCCATCAATGTAAGTTGGATTCATTTTTTGTCTAAAATGGCTGATAATCCTATTGAATGGACACAAGAAAAAATTGGGGAATTAACGTATCAAGCAGAATCAACCGAATTCAATGAGCCGGGCGGGATGATGGATCAATATACAACTGCTATGGGTCACATTATACATTTGGAGTCAGAGCCGAATATCTCCATCCAGTCATTAAACCCAAAATTAGGTTCATTTGTGTTGGGAGATTCAGACCAACCGAAAGACACAATGGGAATTTTAAAACGCTTAAATGATTCGCGGGTAGAAATACTAAATATACTACGAATTAAAAACCCAACAATTAATATCCATACGATGAATAGCGATATTAATCTTTCTGACTTAAATAATGAACAAAGAAAGATGTACAAAGGGACAGTTCAAAATAGAGACTTGCTAAAAAAAGCATTAGTAGAGCTAAAAAACAATAAGCCAAACTATGAATTAATTGGTACGCTTCTTACCGAACTTCATGTGGTGCTAAGAGATATATTTGATATAAGTACTCCTAAAATTGAATCAATGCTTGATGCAGCAATGAATGCAGGCGCTTTGGGAGGAAAAATTACTGGATCAGGTGGTGGTGGTTGTATGTTTGCTTACGCGCCAGACCATCCAGAAAAAGTTGCTGAAGCCATCGAACAAGCAGGAGGAAAAGCATATATTGTTTATTCAGATGATGGCACAAGAAGCTATTAACTCATTCCTATTGTTTTTCTCTTACTCAATTTAACCCCATAGCCTAAAGATTCCACTGCCTTTCAAGGTAAGCCTTGATTTGCGTTTAACTTTGGTACTGAACAATGGAAGATTAAGCTTTGCAAGACCTAGATCGAATGTCCAACTACTATTTAATCCACGCTTGGAGGCAGTCCAATTAAACCCACCACCTTTTTTGTAGTTTTTATTTCCTATATATCTCAAGCCCATTTAATCGTCCTCTTTTCCATAAACATTGACTGAATCTACCTGGGAAACTACCATTGTAAAATTCTCATCAGACAATTCGGCATTTTCCACCAAATTTTCATCAATTTTTTCACAAAGCTCCAGTTCTTGTTCTTGGGTTAATTCTTGTTTGATTAACACCGATACATCTACCGATTCATCGGTATCGTAATGAATATCAATACGACCAATCATTTCTTCATTTTCTGTGATTCCCCACACTTCTGAATGTGGAGTACGTAATAGCTTAATAAAGTTCATTATAAACCTCTTATATCCTCAGATATACCATAACCAACTGCTTTAAAACCATTTAGATGATCTTTTTCGACACTGATATTATCGAATGTTTCATCACAATAATTACAATCAAAAGAGTATTTATAATAATGAGTAGAACCTTTATCCTTATATCTCATATCATCTACACCAAATTTTGTTTTTACATTATGATCAATAATCTTCTCAAGTTTTTTGTTTTTGCAATGAGTATAACGATTAAGATTTCCACATGATGGACAAGGGGCACCTATCCATAAAGATCCTGTGGGATACAGAATCAAAGATAACCAAATAATTATAGATAGTAAAAAAGGCATCACAATTAAAAGCATCCCAAGTAAAAGATTGTCAGATCCTATTCCGTATGCATAAGGAGTTAGTATATCATTTAATGGACCCGATAAATATACTAATGCGATAAACGTTTCAACTATTAATGAGTACACCTTGTTGCGAGTGTGAAGTATATCGTTGTATCCAACAACAGCTAGTTTCAAGAAATAACCAAAACAAAGAAGGCCAATATAAAATTCTATTAAAAAATATCCTTCAACATATTTTTCCCATAGACTATTAGAAAAAAAAGATATCGCAATACAAGCAAGAGCTAGTCTGGCAAGCAACAAGAAGGTATCACCAACAAGGATATAATTCTCAATAACGTTAAAATCTCTTTTCCTAAAAATTCTCATCCAAAAAAAGAGATATATGAAGAATATTGAACCAATAAACACAGGCATAACACTATTTGCTAGTTCTGGTTCACCAGTACTAACAAATCCTCCAGTATCAATAACATAGCTTGTTGCAGGATCAACTAGATATTTGAGTATACCAAGACATAGAGAAATGACTAAGACTACAACATTATTTCTTAAAACTTTACTCATCGTTATAATATAACACCTTATAAACCTAATAGACTATCTTTTTTCTTTTCATAATCATCTTTATCAATCAGCCCTTCGTCTAACAATGCTTTATATTTCTTTAATTCCGCTTTCAGATCGACTGGTTTATCAGAAGTTTTTTTCGATTTAGTTTTTTTCTTTTTTTCGGAATAAATAAAATATCTTCCTGACCCAGCAAAATCAATGACCCCTGCTTCGTACATTTTTTCGAGCCTTATTTTTACTTGATCCCTATCTTTACTTTTTATATGTGCTGCGATATCAGATATAGTCATTTTTATTGATTTCTCTGTTAGTAACTCCACCACAGCGTTTATAAATTCAAACTGTTCTTTGGATATCGCATCCTCACCAGATTTCATGTTCTTATAGCAATCTTTCGTAACAAAGCGCCAAAGCCTTTGCTTACCAAAAGGATAATGCTCTTTTTTTAATTTTTTTTCGTACTTTTTTCTCGGAATCAATTCACCTTTTTCAACCAAAGAAAATAATAAATTATAAGCATCCTGCATGCTTGACAAGTTTTTGGTTGACTTAATAACAGGGCTAAGAATCTCTTGAGCCGCCTCAAGACTCTCAAAAGAAATAAGAATTTTCTCCGTCCTAGCTTCAAGTTGATCCACCATGCACATGAAATCGCTTGGGGTAGCTCCTGTTTCTGGATACATTAGAACCCCACCTTTTTTGTTTAAAAAATTAATAACTTTTTTCTCTTTTTCAGCTGCGTTTTCTATTTTTTGTTTCTTTTTGGTTTCTCTATCTTTCTTCTTTTTTTCTTTCTTTTCTGCTTCTTTAGCCCATTTTTCCCCAAATAATTCAGGTTTTTGTTCAAACAACTCTTGATAATGGTCAAAAACTCCATCCACATTTTTTGTAGCTTCCTTAATGGACTTTCTATTATTTAAGTCATATCCCATATTATGTAAAACAATCAATGCAGTGCCACAAATTGAAATAACGCTAATCCAACCTATTTTGAAATCGATTGTTGGATCTTTCCCTTCAAATTCTAAGAAATCACAAGAAGTGAGGGATCCTCCATTTCCTAATTTATATTCATCGGTATCAACTTTAACTTCACCAACAACAGGCAATATCACACCTGCAATCGTGCCCCCTTTTATAACTAAATGTTCTTTCTTTAGTGTAAAATCACTCATCTCTTCTCCTCAAGCTATGAATCTTTAAACGTAGAGTACAAAACAAAAATTACCGCAATGCCGAAAATAATTATGAAAATCCAAAAATCACCAAAAATCAAAACGCTATATTGAAATGACCCACCATAAGAACCTAACAAGGAAATAAAGGAAATAAAGGAAGAGAATTAGCACAACTATAAGAAACCCCTTCTTCAGTTTTTCCTCTTTTTCCTTTTTTGCATCATAATCTTTCGCAACTTCTGCATGCCCCTTTCTCAAGATTTTATTTATCTCTGCATCGGTTTGCTTTCTGATGGATCTTTCCCAAAAAGGCAAAGCACTATAATCATATTCTCTGAAAGTAAAATTATGCTCACACTTGACACATTTACCTTTATAGATAGTATGTGCGGGAATGGTACGCCCAGTTTCTTGATATCTACCATCATGAGTTCCGTCTGACTTGGTTTTTGTCGTATCAACCCACTCCTCAGGGATATATTCACCTTTGCCTTTGATAGTTACCTTATATGGACTAAGAATCCATGCCCAATCGAAAAATCTATTCTTGCCACATTTATGACATTGCTTTTGAGGTTCAGAATCTGCTTGGTACACTCCTAGCCCAGCTGTCATGATGAATAGAGATATCATAAACCAAGGACCTGTGATTCCAATCCACTCAGAAGCTCCAAGCCATTCAAACAAGTAGTAGACTATTATAGTATTTAATAAATAAATCATAACTCAATTGCGGAGAGAGAGGGATTCGAACCCTCGATACAGTTTCCCGTATAACACCTTAGCAGGGTGCCGCTTTCAACCACTCAGCCACCTCTCCAATTTTCGGTAATTTATATACTACTAGACAAAAAAGATACTAGTCTATCTTTTAAATTATCAAGTCCAGAGTTACTTACAGATGAAATATCAATATATTCTTCAGAAAAACCATTCCATTGATCCAATTCTTCCGGATTTTTTATTGTGTCTAACTTCGTACGAACTACCAAAGTTGGCTTATCCATAAGAGTCTCATTAAATGAGTGTAATTCTTTTTTTAATTTGTCAAATGTTCCTTGCGGATCTGGCTCCAAAATATCAATTAGAAATAGCAAAATTCTATTGCGTTCTATGTGTTTTAAAAACTGGTGCCCTAACCCTTTTCCTTCACTTGCTCCCTCTATAAGTCCTGGAATATCAGCCATAACAAATGATTGATATTCTCCATATTTTACAATCCCTAAATGTGGTTGTAATGTTGTAAAAGGATAATCTGCAATCTTTGGTTTTGCAGTGGTCATTACGGACAATAGAGTCGATTTTCCAGCATTAGGTAATCCAACTAATCCAATATCAGCCAATACCTTTAACTCTAATTCAACTTGCAACTTTTCTCCCGATAACCCTTCCTGAGCAAATCTAGGAGTTTGCTGCGTAGCAGACTTAAAGTGATAATTCCCTTTTCCGCCAATACCGCCTTTACAAACAATATGATCCTTATTTTCTTCTATGAGATCAACAACAACGTTGTCTGTCTTTATATCTTTAATAACTGTACCGCAAGGCACTTGAATCACAAGATCTTCTCCAGACTTCCCTGTGCGCTTATTTGCTCCTCCAGATTTACCATTTTCAGCCTTATATAGACGACGATATCGAATATCTTGAAGGGTATGTAAGTTAGGATTGGTTAGAAAGACAATATTACCGCCTCTTCCACCATCGCCACCACTAGGACCGCCTTTATCTATGTATTTTTCTCGATGAAAAGCAACGACACCTGTGCCGCCGTTTCCGGCCTGCAATTTTATTTTTGCATAATCGATAAACATAAGAACACCTTAGAAATTGCTAATAATTTCGTCACCAAATTCTGAACACTTTAATAATGTTGCTCCATCCATTAAACGTTCAAAATCGTATGTGACTCTCTTGTTATAAATTGCTGTTTCTAATCCTTTTTCAACAAGAGTAGCTGCTTCTTCCCATCCGATATGTTGCAACATCATTACACCAGACAGAATTACTGATGATGGATTCACCTTATCTAATCCAGCATATTTTGGGGCAGTTCCATGGGTTGCCTCAAAAATAGCATGGCCAGAACTGTAATTAATATTTGCTCCAGGTGAAATTCCTATACCACCAACAGCAGCTGCAGCAGAATCTGACAGGTAATCACCGTTTAAATTCATGGTAGCTATTACATCATATTCGTCAGGTCTTAATAGAATCTGCTGAAGAAATGCATCTGCAATAACATCTTTAATAATAATTTTTCCTTCAGATTCAGCTTTCGATTGAGCAGCATTGGCTGCAGTAGTATCTTTCTCTTCTTTAATTCTGTCATATTCCATCCATGTGAAGACTTTGTCCGCATAATGAGCTTCGGCATGTTCATAGGTCCATCTTTTGAAAAATCCTTCTGTAAATTTCATAATATTACCTTTATGCACGATAGTTACTGATCTTCTCTTGTTTTTGATAGCATATTGTAGCGCAGAATCAAATAATCTTAATGATCCTTCTTTAGAAATTGGTTTAATCCCAATAGAGCTTGAATCTGGAAATCTGATCTTATGCCCTTCACCTAAATCATTTAATAGTGCAATAATTTGCTTTGATCCATCCGAATCATTTGGAAATTCTATTCCAGCATATACATCCTCTGTATTTTCTCTGAATAAAACAAAATCTACTCTGTGAGGGTCTACAATAGCCGCAGGAGCGCCTTTAAACCATCGCACAGGGCGTACACAGGCATAAAGATCTAATTCTTTCCTCAAGGTCACATTTAATGAGCGCATTCCACCTCCAACAGGTGTGGTAAGCGGCCCTTTGATTCCTATATAATGAGATCGAAGCGTATCTAGCGTTTCAGATGGAAGCCATTCTCCAGTCTGATTAAATGCTTTTTCTCCACATAAAACTTCTAACCATTCAATCTTTTTTGAACCGCCATAAGCATGCTCAACAGCAGCATCAATCACTTTTTGGGTAGCGTTCCAAATATCTGGGCCAATCCCATCACCTTCTATGAATGGAATAATTGGATTATCGCTTACAATTAATTTGCTGTCTTTATATGTTATTTTATCAGCCATTTCTTTCTTTCATCTTTTTAATCAATTTTTCTTCAATGCTTTTCGGTACAAACTTGGATAAGTCTGAACTATATTTTGCTAATTCCCTTATAATTGTAGAGTTCAAATGCAGAAATTTTTCATTTGATACCATTAAGATTGTGGAAATATCCGCATCAATGCCATGATTTACCATAGCCATCTGAAACTCAGATTCAAAATCACTCACATGTCTTAACCCCCGAATAATAGCAACAGCATTATTATCTTTTGCAAAATTTATTACTAGATTTTTTGGATTAGAATGCACATAAACATTGTCAATATCCTTAGTACATTCTTTTGCCATTTCCATTCTTTCTTTATGTGAAAATAAAGGATTTTTGTACAAATTATCTGATATACAAATATGCACTTCATCAAACAGCTTTACTGCTCTTTTTGTTATGTCAATATGCCCATAATGTAGTGGGTCAAAAGTGCCTGGATATATTACTTTTTTCATGCTTCCCAATATAGTAATTGTGTGTCCCCAAATTTACTACTTTTATGATATCCTGCAAGTGATTCATTTTTGCTACATTCTAACACAAAAACTCCTCCAGAATTTAATTTTTTACATGCTAAATCAACGAGCAAAGGCAAGTTAGCTAGCCCATATGGTGGATCAGCAAAAATAATGTCGTATTTGTCACATTTTTTAAGAAATCTTAATGAGTCTCTTACCAAAAAATTAAAATTTTTATAATTGATTGATTCTGCGCTTTTTCGAATCTGGCTCATATGCTGTTTGTTCATCTCTATAAAAGTAACACTATCTGCTCTCCTACTGCTTGCTTCAAAACCAACAATGCCAGATCCTGCATATAGGTCTAGAAAATTCTTATTTTCAAGAGATTTTAGTGTATCAAATAAGCTTTTTCTAACAATAGAAGTAGTGGGTCTGTGTAAGAACCGATGGTTTATAGTAATTGGTTGATTTTTAAATGTACCAGCTAATATTTTCATGATCTCAAAACTGTAACATAGAGATGGACTGAATTATCTGATTTTGTATATGTAATCTTTCGTAAAATTAAGTTATTATATTGCTTTACACTGTCAAGAATTTTCATTGAAATATCTATGCTATCACATCTGATGACAAGATTATCGGAGGCCATATCTAAAAATGATCCGTTGATTCTCTTAAATTGATTAGCATTATCTAGATTAGAAGCTAATGTTATTAGATCATAAACAGGTATAGACTGATCTATAAATGGCAATTTGGACGATTTTGCGATATATGTGCCACCTATACCATCATTGGACTTTGTATCAATGCTAATTCGATTATCAATCATAGTAATGCTTTGAATCTTGCTCATGTTGTCAGATTCTGCAATTATCAGAAATTCATCAATAATAGTATATGAATTGATACGATATTTATCCAATCGACTAATTGAAGGTATAGATTGTTTTTTCTCTGGAACCTCCTGAACATTAAGGGGAGTTTCATTGTATACAAAATCAACATCGCTTATTGTGACCAATGTCAAGCTTAGTAATCCTAGAGTAAGTAGTCCTGCAATCCCATTTTGCAAATATCGGAATATATAAGAATAATCACTCTTATCGAGAGTCATTTTTGCTTTACTATGACTTTCATCGCCTAAAATCTGAACTCCAAAAGGTTTAACAAAATTTAATATTGGGGTCGAGTCTTTTATGATTTTTGCAAGAAACTCAACTACTTTAATATCATTAAAAATAATATATTTGAGATTCGGAGTTTTTAGATCTTTTTCCTTAACCTTAATCACATTTCCTAATCCAATTATTCTTTTAAATCCTTTCTCCTTTCCGGTAAAGCTACCGCGATGAAAAGAGAACCCTTTTTTTGAATAATTAAAAATCGAATATATGCGCGATGATTTAGTAACAGCATATTGGGTGCTTTTAATTCCAGAAAGTACAATACTAGATATTGGAACAAGAAACCTGATATCTATTCCAAAATTATTAAAATTTAACTTTATCTTCTCTCTTAGGTAATGATTCATCTCTGCTGTATGAAATATATTCTTTGAAGATTTTTTACTTTCAGATATTGAAAAATAATTTCTAAACAACTCTTTCCATTTACTTTTTAATTCTTGTTTAATATTCTCAGATAAGTTGGATTGCTTTTTCTTTGATATATTGCTTAAAGAATGAGATAGTATGGAGTCATCTATAGCAATAGCTGCTTCCTTGTTTTCCAAATCTATTTTTTCCCCTAACTCATCAAGAGCTTGCGCAATAACGCTGCTTAGTAACTTTGAATTATTATCTATAGATATAAGATTGTGATGAAATTTGACTTTAAGCTCTAGATGTGCTGAATCTATGTCTGAGCTTTTTTTAAATACAGAAAGAGTATCGCTATGTACTATAAAGTATAGCAATCAATTAATTATCCCAACTTCTAGTTCCGTCTATAATATATCCATGACTTCTAGTCTTTAGAGCAAAGAAACCATATCTATTATCTCTATAAGAACGAATTGGACTTGAAACTCTAACAGAGTTTGCTTCTTCATTGATTTCAATAATATAAGGTTCTCCTGTTAAAGGACATACAAGTTGAGATGCATCTGGAAGAAATATAAAATCATAAGGATTAGTTTCTTTTCTGAATCTTCTGTCAAAATATGAGATCGTCTCTACGCGCTCAAAAGTTGCTTCACTAACAACGCTTAAGAACAATGGATCTTCCGTTAGAGCAGAAAGATTTCTTTTTTGAACATACAACGTATCTTCTAGGCCAGTATCTTCTGACAACATTACCACAGTCACTGTTGTATCTACGATTGTTTCTTTTTCAATTCTTCTTTG
>DASCOP010000049.1:0-5307 GCA_036012065.1 Fidelibacterota bacterium | reverse complement strand
GTGGACAAGTAAAGCTATTACAGTTCCACGATGGATATAGCTCTACTAACTATATCGATAAAATAAAAAAACAGTAACTTGATTCTAACTTACTTTACAAATAATTTCCCATCCCTATGAGATTAATTAAATCATATATGTATTTAACATTACTGCTTGGATTTGTTTCAGCGCAAGAGACAATTAGTCTAAAACCGAAAAAACCATTTATGAATACTAGCGATGCTGCATTTCTGGGAAATGGTAATCGAATTTCATCTATTCTTGATGAAGCAAAACAATTTTTATCAGATGCTGTAATTGCTGATGTGAATCAAGATACAGTAGAAGTGGTATATAATATTAAAAGAATCTTTGATCTTCTTTCAGATGTTGAGCAATTAGGTGTTAGAGAAGAATTGGATAAGATAGAATTTGAAAAATTTCAATCAGACTTCATTAAAATTTATACAACACGTTTAAATACAATAGGTAAGTCTACCCAATTTCTAACTGCAGACTTAATTAGAAGAGATATTGCTTCAATAACCAATGAAAATGAATCAGTAGAAATGGGCACAACAAAATTTACTATCATTGATGACACTGAAGGTCATATACCTCTTGTTATGAATTCACAGGTTCAAAGTTATATCAGATATTTCCAGGGCAAAGGGCGTAAAGGATTTAATATTTGGTTAAGAAGGTATGTTCAATATAGGGATATTATGTTACCAATATTAGAAGAGTACGATCTTCCTGAAGAACTGATTGTTGTTTCAATGATTGAATCTGGACTTGATCCAAAAGCTGTATCTAGAGCTAAAGCAGTTGGTTTATGGCAGTTTGTGTATCTAACTGGTAAGCAGTATGGATTAGAAAGAAATTGGTATATTGATGAACGTCAAGATCCTGAAAAATCTACAATAGCTGCAGCTCAATACTTCAAAGACTTGTATAAAGAATTTGATGATTGGTATTTGGTATTAGCCGCCTATAATGGAGGATGGGGAAGATTAGATCGTGCATTAAAATTGCATGAGACATCTGATTACTGGCAGTTATATTCTCTTCCAAAAGACACTAAAAATTATATACCCTATTTTTTATCTGCAGCAATCATTCTAAAGAATCCTGAAAAATATGGATTCAAGATTCCAAAGTCTAATCCACTAAGATATGATAAAGTTACTATTGAAAAAAGTGCAGATTTAACCGTTCTTGCAAAAGCTGCTGATACAAAACGTAGCACAATTCAACGTCTTAATCCTGAACTAAGACAACCAGCAACACCATCAAATGCACCATATAAACTAAATATACCATATGGCAAGAAAGATAGTTTTTATAAGAAGTTTAATGCCTTGCCAGATGAGCAGAAATTTGCTGTTCAAAAAGTAGAGCATCGTGTAAGAAAAGGAGAAAATTTAATATCTATTGCTTCGAAATATCGTGTATCTGTTGCAGATTTACAGACTATTAATAATATTACTAATATTAATAGGTTATCTATTGGTCAGCGATTAAAAATTCCAGTAAAAGGTGGAGTCTATTCAAACTATCCAGAGAAGATTATATATAAGGTTAAAAGTGGAGATACGCTAGGTCATATTGCAGAAAAGTATAATACTAGAGCTGCTGAGATTAGAAAATGGAATAATATGGGCAATTCTTCTAATATATATCCAAATCAAAAATTATCATTATTTGTAAAGAGCAAACCAGATAAGGATACTCCAATTAAAAATGTTTATATTGTCAAATCTGGTGATACCTTAAGTGGTATAGCTGATAAATATAATATAGAGTTAAGCAAGATCAGAGAATGGAATAATATGAAGAAAAATTCTTACAGAATCTATCCTGGTCAGAAGTTAACTTTGTTTGTAGAGTAAAATTTTAATGGAGAAAAGAATATTATGATTAAACAAGATATTATAGATAGCGTTTCAGAGAAAACAGGGCTAACAAAATTAGAAGTAGAAGCTGTTATTAACACATCTTTTAAAGAAATTATTATGACATTAAGTAAGAATGAGAGAATTGAATTAAGAGGGTTTGGAACATTTGCAGTAAAGCATAGATTGCCAAAAAAAGCACGCAATCCAAAAACAGGAGATCCTGTTTATTTGCCAGAAAGGTATGTCCCTGTATTTAAGCCTTCCAAATTGATGAAGACGACTGTAAATGATAAATTAATTGATTATTAAATAGGAGCAATTCATGCCTTGTGGTAAAAAAAGAAAAAAAAGAAAAATGAATACACATAAACGTAAAAAACGTTTACGTGCAGACAGACATAAGAAAAAAAATAAATAAGTAAAATGAAACCAAAAAGTTTTGCTATTTGGGCAAATCCTGAAAAAAAAGAAGTTTCAGGTCTAGTCCATGAAGTTATACTATGGGCAGAAAATAATGATATGACATTATTTTTGCCCAATAGTTTAAAGCAATTAGAAAGTGCTTCCAATTATTCTAATTTCTATGATCCAGTAGATCCACCTTCCGTTGATTTCCTATTGTGCTTAGGTGGCGATGGCACTTTAATATCTGGTGTAAGAATCTTTAGCCAACCTACCATTCCCGTTTTAGGAGTTCATATTGGTGGATTAGGATTTCTTGCACAAATTATTCCAAAAGATTTAGTCGAAAAACTCAATATGATTAAAGATGGGAAATTTTCAGCACAAGAGAGATTAGTTCTAAATGCTAATATTTCTAATAACAATAATTCTTTTTTTGCAATAAATGATTTTGTTGTACAAAATGAAACTGCATATAGAGTTACTTCTTTATCTTTATATATCGATGGAAAACATGTAAGCGACTATAAGTCAGATGGAGTTATTATTAGTACGCCAACAGGATCTACTGCATATTCTTTGTCTTCAGGTGGTCCAATTGTACAGCCGGATGTATTTTCTATTGTAGTGACTCCAATTGCTCCACATTCCTTGACTTCACGACCTCTAGTTTTGCCACCAGATGTTAATATAGAGTTTAGATTTAATGGAGATTCTGAAAAAAAATTGAGACTAATTTCTGATGGTCAGAATATTGAAAATTTTAATAATGATTCAACAGTTCAAATATCTCAAGCAAAACATCATTTAAAATTTATTACTTTTCCAGATTATGATTACTATGATACATTAAAGAAAAAGATGGTCTGGGGGAAAAGAGGTTCTTAGAAATAAATAAAAAATTAATAAAGGAGAGATATGTCTAAATCAATTTCATTAAAAACTATAGATAAGTTTCAAAAAAAATATCAATCAGATAGTCATGTAAAAGTAGTAAGAAATGCAATGATTCGTACCGATTTAAGCGATTTAATAATGAATTGGGATCATTATAGAAGTATCAATCATTCTTTTTCCAATGTTGTAGAAGGAGAAATGCCAGTTACTAATCAAAAATCTAGTGGAAGATGCTGGGGTTTTGCTGGCTTAAACTTATTTAGATTCTATATTGGTAGAAAACATAATTTGAAAAATTTTGAGTTTTCTCAAAGCTATTTTATGTTTTGGGATAAGCTAGAAAAAGCAAATTATTTTTTAGAATGCATTATAGATTCTGCGTCTGAAGATTGGAATAGTCGAATAGTTATGCATCTTCTTTCAAATCCTATTGAAGATGGCGGACAGTGGGATATGTGGGTTAGCTTAATTGATAAGTATGGTGTCATTCCACAGTCAGAAATGTCAGAATCATTTTCATCAAGTCAGTCATCTGCAATGAATCGAATGATTGCTCGGAAACTTCGTGAAAATGCTAAAGATTTACGTCAAAATATAAGTAAAGGCATTTCAGGTGATGATTTAGAGTCTATTAAAACAGATATGTTAGAAGAGATTTATAAGATGCTTGCAATGCATATTGGGACACCTCCAACTTCATTTAATTGGCAAACTCATGATAAAAAGAAGAAGTTTATTAGTTTTGAAAATTTAACTCCTAAATCTTTCTTCGATGATCATGTTGGATTAAATCTTGATGAATATGTGTGTCTTATCAATTGTCCTATGGAAGATAAGGAATATAGAAAAGTTTATACTGTTGAAGCACTTGGAAATGTTATAGAAGGAAACGCAGTAAGATATCTTAATGTCACAAGCGAAGAAATGAAAGCTGCATCAGCTAGCTCTATTAAAGATAATCATCCAGTATGGTTTGGTTGTGATGTTGGAAAGCACTTTGATAGAAAAATAGGAGTCATGGATATAGATTTATTTGACTTTAATTCTTTTTATCAGTCAAAATTTTCTATGGATAAAGCTGATCGTTTGCAGTATGGAGAAAGTCAAATGACCCATGCAATGCTTTTTACTGGAGTAGACCTAGATGCTGATAATAAACCTATCAAATGGCGAGTAGAAAATAGTTGGGGCGATAAGGTTGGAGAAAAAGGTTATCATATTATGTCAGATGCATGGTTTGACGAATACAATTATGAAGTTGTTGTACATAAAGATTACCTACCGGAAAATTTATATAATCTTTATAAAAATGAAAAAGCTATTCCTTTAAAGCCTTGGGACCCAATGGGTTCTTTAGCAAAATAGTTTTCAATGGATACACTTAGTCATGCATTTTGGGGTGGAGGACTATTTGGTTATAGAGGCCAAAAATGTTTGGCAGTTTTTTTTGGAGTAATGCCAGATCTAGTTTCTTTTGGAGCCTTATTCGTCATTAAATTTTTTAATGGAACACTAAGTTATAGTGGAATACCATCACTGGAAAGTCTTTCTCAGCTAGCACCATACCCTGATTGGTTATTTTTTATGGACAATCTTTCGCATAGCTTTATCGTAGCTTTTAGCTGCATTGCTATTGTTTATTTTATTAATAAAGATTTTGTATGGCCAATGCTAGCCTGGCCTTTCCATATACTGTTAGATTTTCCATTCCATACTAAAGATTTTTTCCCAGTGAAATTATTTTGGCCTATTTCTGATTATTCGATTAGTGGAATTTCTTGGTCAAGTCCTGAGGTGTGGTTTCCAAATTTAGCAGGTATTATTTTACTTTTTTGGTATAGAAAAAAAGATAAATAGTTATTTATCGACCAAAAATCTTACTAAAAATATTTTTAATAATATATCCCGCCATTTTAGGATTCTCTTTTAATCTTCTAACAGAATAATCATACCAATTCTCTCCATAAGGGACATATACACGCACCGTATTTCCTTCTTTTATTAACTGTTGGAGCTTTTTCTCCATTGGGACACCATGTAGGATTTGAAATTCATATTGGCTAGCACCAATTTCATTTTCTTTAATCCATAAATATAATTTATCAATTAAGTATCCATCATGACTAGC
>DASCOP010000048.1:0-3773 GCA_036012065.1 Fidelibacterota bacterium | reverse complement strand
CCTATAGATACACCATTTCCTTTAACAGTTTTCATTATTTCATCAAGTTACACAAAAAAAATGTATTTTGCAATGATGGATTATTTCAAAATCTTATTAATTTAAATATGTGAAGTTTTTATTAATAGATTTTAGAAGCACTCCAACAATAGGGTATATAGAATATTCCCCTGGAAGCGATATTGTTTTTAATGAAAGAGAAGATTTAATTAATATAGATGGAGTATTAAAAAATCATGAGGAAGAATCTTGTATAGTAATTGATGAATTTTCTGGAGATGAGCCTTTTCTTTCAGTCACTATCAAAAAATTATTAGACTCTGATTACAAAATTACTACTAAAGGCGTTACTAATGCTATTAAAACTATAGACATGTCTGGCAAGATAACCTCACACTTAGATAGAGAAAAATATAATAGGCTATCAACACCAATAAAAGCAGACCTTAAATGTATTCAGAAATATTTTAGAGCTAATTCAACCTGGGATTTTGAAAAATATCTTAAACTTAATAATCTTAACTATAAAGATTATCCAACATTAGGAGCTGGTTTGATTTTAGATTCAAAATAGACCTGTAAAATTCCTACAACTAAAACTATTAAAAAGCCTAAAATTTGTTTTATTTCTAAAGCTTCATTTAAAATAATTGCTCCCAACACAACACCTGTAACTGGTTCAAGATATGTAATAGTACTAACTGCTAGAGGCTTTATTACTTTAACAACATACCAGTAAGTTGTTAACCCTAGGGCTGTTAAAAACAAACCTAAAAATAAACTAATTAGGATATTTGAAAACATCCAATTCCACTCATCTAACGTAAACTTAATAAGAATTAAAGCTGCAATTATAAGTTGGGAAAAAGCTACTTTTAAACCACCTAATTTAGAAGAGTACCTCTCACCAATAGTAATTATAAAAGCCAAACTAATAGAACTAATAAGTCCATAAAGAACACCAGAGATTGATTTTATATTAAGAACATCTAATAAAAGATATAAGCCAAAGAATCCAGAAAGTATTAAATATATCTGATACGTCTGAGGTTTAGTTCCTCTTCCATATTCAATAAAAATAACAAATATTGGATAAGAAAAAACCAATCCGATCCCAACTGCAACAGAATTTAACTCTATTGATTCAAACATCGCAACCCAATGGAGAGCAAGCAGAGGACCTAATACCAAGCCTGGTTTAATTAACTCTTTAAAATTTAAACCTTTTTTTAATAGAATTATTCCTAAAAATATTGACCCAATAAATGTTCTAATTCCTACAAGTGAAATTGAACTAATTTCTGATGTTCTAATTATTAGTGGTATTGTCCCCCAGGAAACTGCCAGAACAGTTATGGCTAAATAAGCCCTAAGAACTTGGTTCACTATTCTTCTTGTTTTGAATAGTTACTGAATTGAGTATATTCCTTACTAAAGTAGAGGTCGACTTTTCCTGTTGAGCCCGATCTATGTTTTACTATATTTACTTCTGCAACTCCTGGTCTTTCAGTAGCTGGATTATAGTAATCATCTCTATAGAGCATCATTACGATATCTGCGTCTTGCTCTATCGCTCCAGATTCTCTTAAGTCTCCAAGCCTTGGTCTCTTGTCTTCACGTGCCTCTGCTGCTCTGTTCAACTGAGATAAAGCTACGATAGGAACTTTGAGTTCTCTTGCTAGGTTCTTTAAGTTTCTACTTATTTCTGCAATCTCTTGTTGCCTATTGTCTCCTGATCTCCCTTCCATTAACTGAAGATAATCTACAACAATTAAATCAAGTCCTTTTGAAGCTTTTAGTCTTCTTGATTTAGCCCTAATGTCAGTAACAGTAATTACAGATGCATCATCAAAATATAGAGGCATATTATTTACTTTAGAAGCAGCTTCAACAACTCTTGACCATTTTTCTGGACCTAACTGACCTTTTCTAGCATCACCAGATGTTACTTTTGCTTCTGCAAACAATACACGTTGAACTAATTCTTCTTTTGTCATTTCGAGAGAGAAGAAAGCCGTTATTTTTTTCTCTTTTGATACATTGGTAGCAATATTTAAAGCTAATGATGACTTACCCATGCTTGGGCGAGCTGCAATGACTATAAGGTTTCCTTCTTGCAAACCAGCCAGAGTTGAATCTAAATCTGCAAAATGTGTAGCTAAACCAGATAATCCAGTTCCTTGATTCTCAATTTCTTCTATTCTCTCAATTGCACCATCTAAAACATCACCAACACCAATTAATCCTTCTCCTATTGCCTCGTCTGAAGCACTAAAGATAGCTTGTTCAGCTTCATCCATAACATTGTGGATGTCTTTATCTGTTGCAAAAGCTAAGAGCTCAATCCTACTACTTGCTTTTAAAAGCTTTCTTCTATTTGATTGCTCTAAAACTATCTCAATATATCTTTCAAAATTAGCTGAACTTGGTACATTATCAACCAGCCTTGCAATAGTTGATGTTTTAAGCCTCGTTGTATTCTTCTTATCCTTGAATACAACCTCTGAAACAGTTAAAGTATCAATGGGTTTCCCAGAATCAAATAATTCTTTCATAGCCTCAAATATTGTCTGGTTTGTAGGACTATAAAAATCTTGTGACTTTATTGCTTCCATTAACCTACTTGATGCATCACTAAATAATAGAGCACTTCCTAATAGTGCTTCCTCTGCTTCAATACTATTTGGAGGAGTTTTCTGAAAATCTGTTGAGCCTGTTGAAGAGACTGCTTCTGGTCCTGCCATTATCCAGTCTCCGGTATTACTTCGAGAACCACATCAAAATCTACATCTTCACTTAACTTAATTTTTATATTATGGAGTCCAATTTCTTTTACTTGGCCTTCTGAGTCAATTTGATTTTCTTCTATTGAAAAGCCAGAAAATTTTTCTATTACTTCAACTATTTCATTATTCCCTACTGCAGCATAAAGCGTACCTTCATCTGTTGACTTTTGCGGAATAACTAAATGTGCATCTGCAAGTGCAAGTTTTATAGAGTCAGCTAATTCTTTATTCTCTGTAATTTCTGCTGCTCTTTTTTCTTGTATTTTTTCGGCAATGGACATATTTGAATCAGTAGCAACCATGGCTAAATTTTTTGGAAGGAGGTAGTTCCTAGCATATCCTTTTGTAACGTCTACAACATCTCCTTTTCTTCCAAGTTTCGTAACATCTGAATTTAGTATTAACTTCATCTTCTGTTGTAGGATTGTTTATATGTGCTCGTTGTTACATATGGTAATAATGCAAGCTCTCTAGCTACTTTTATAAGTCTCGCTACTTTAGCTTGTTCTTGCTTTGTGGTTCCTGTAATTAAACTAGATCGTATTTTTCCTCTATCAGATATAAATTTTTCTAATAACTTAACATCCTTGTAGGTTGCATTAGCAATCTGTTGTTTTGTTACTCTCCTTGGCTTTGGAGTTTCATATTTTGAACTCTTAAATTTTGATGTTCTTTTTTGTTGTCCCATGAATACTCCTTAAAACGGTGCTTCGTTCTCTTCGAAGTTATCTCTAGCTTTTGGTTCATCAATACCTGATGACTCAGAGTTAACATTTGTTGTTGCCCACTTTAAAGCAGGTCCTATTTCATCTATAATTATTTCTATTTTTGACCTGTTTGCACCTGTGTCTTTATCTTCCCAAGAAGAATAATTTAACTTTCCAACAATGATTACTCTCATTCCTTTTGTGATAGATTTTTCAACATTTTCAGCCTGCTGTCCAAAAACAACTCCACTGAAATATTGTGGATCATCATCTACATTTT
>DASCOP010000047.1:0-4336 GCA_036012065.1 Fidelibacterota bacterium | reverse complement strand
TATTATATTCTTTCTAAACTATACTTAGAGAGTCCAAACTTAGATTTTGAAAAATCTAGCTTTTTTATGAATGAAGCCATGAAACAAAATGCTAATTCGAGTCATAAAGTTTTAATCTCAAATAAGCGTGAATCTGTCTCAAAATTGATTGAATTAGATATAGCCTTAAAAGAGGAAGGAGATATTGAAAAGTCTAGCATTTTATATAGAATGGGAGAGATACTAGCATTTGATTTAGGGAACTTAAGCGATTCGATTACTTATTTTGAAGATATTGCTAATAATTCTCAGGAATCTGCTATCTTTCCATCAGCAACATTTGCACTCTATTCAATATATAATACGCTGAATGATAGTCGAGAAAAAGAATATAGAGAGTTAATACTAAATTCATATCCTGACTCAGATTTTGCAAAATTTATTATAAAGGATCAAAATTTAAACACATCACATAGACCGTCTGAGATGTTACTAGAAGCAGAAAGTTTATGGTCTAAAAATTCAGAAAAATCTCTTAAAGTATATAGAAATATTCTAAATACAGACTCTTCCACAGAATCATCTAATATCGCAGCATATTTCTTAGGATATTATTATGACTATGAACTTTCAGATGCTGACAGCGCAATTGTATATTATCAATGGCTGGTTGATAAACACCCAAGCTCTAAGCAGGGTCAGTTAGCTCAAAGACGGTTAGAGAGCTTAAATGTTCAGTAATGTAAGAGCAAAATTACTATCTCTAAAATTTAGAGCAATTCGTCGTACAGTAATTTCTTTATTTGCAAAATGGCCAAAAGATCTAGAAAGAGCGATCGTCATAGGAGATAATCTAAATCATTTGCTAATGAATTCTCCTTTTAGGTATTTTTTTCAATTCAAGATTCCAGCCAATATAGGTACAACATTGTACGATCTTTCTTTTCCATCACCTTTAATCGCTGCGTCTTTTAAAGATGATGTAAGTTCGCTGTACCAGTGGCAATTGATGGGATTAGGTGGGATGACATACAAAACAGTCTTGAAAAGCCCTTCAGATGGGAATAAAAGGCCTAGAATACAAGAAATTAGATATGATGGAGGTTATGGGTTGCTCAATTCACTTGGACTTCCGACAAAAGGAGTAGAATATTTCGTTAATCACTTAGAAAATAAGAAGCTTCTATCGTTTAATAGGCCAGTCGGTATCAGTATTGGAGGAAATAATGCAGAAGAATATTTAGAAGTATTTAGGTCTGTTCATTCTAAGGTAGCTAGCTCCTCGTTCAATCAGTTTTTTTATGAGATAAATATTAGTTGTCCCAATACAGATGATGGCAAATGTCTAAGCGATGATATTCAAGGCTTATCAGTATTACTAAATAGCATGAGAACATCGTGCTCTAATGTTATTATTGTTAAGGTTGCCCCAGATAGCACAAAAGAGAATATATTGAAAATCTGTGAAATGCTATCTATCGTTGATAAATGTGCAATCAATTTAGGTAATACAAAATACATCACTGCAGAATCTGTAGGACTTAATCAGAAGGCTTTCTCCAAAGAGGGCGGTGGACTAAGTGGTCCTGGATTATTTGAGACGACACTAAAGAATGTTGAGTTAGTATCGTCTCGTTTTGATATTCCTATCATTGCAACAGGAGGGATATCAAGCTATAGTGATGTACGAGTGGTTTTGGATAAAGGCGCTACATTAGTAGGAATGGCTAGCCAGCTAGTGATAGATCCATTTCAGATTCCTTTAATTAACAATAGGTTGTCAAATGAAAAATAAAATAATATTTAGCTTGATAATAATTAGTATTATGAGTTGCGGTCCAAGTATAGCTTATGGAGACTATATTAACTCTGAAGGAATGACTAGAAAACAAATTGAAGCTATAAAAGATCATCCACAAGTTCAGATAGGTATTGCATCTTACTATGGAAGCAAGTTTCATAAAAAGCGTACAGCAAATGGTGAAATTTTTAACATGTACAAAGTGAGTGCTGCTCACAAGACATATCCGTTAGGAACAAAAGTAAAAGTTACAAATATGAAAAATGGGCAATCAATCAAGCTAACAATAAACGATAGGGGTCCGTATGTCAAAGGTCGTATTATTGATTTATCATATAAGGCAGCTAGAAAGATTGGTTTTGTTAATCAAGGTACTACTAAAGTTCGTATCGATGTTATACGTCTTGGCGATAATAAATATCATAAATAAATGAAAAATATTCTTTGTATCGTTAATCCTGTTAGTGGTTTAAAGAAATCACTTAAAGTATATTATGAAGTAAAGAATACCATCCAAGATCATGGATTTTCTCCTAAGTTATTACAGACTGAATATGCTGGCCATGCCAAGAAATATGTGTCAGAATTAACACCAAATCAATTTGATCGTATCTTGATATTTGGTGGAGATGGTACAGTGAATGAAGTAGTAAATGGATTGTATCAATCCGATTTATGTTCATTGTTTCCGATTGCTGTTATTCCTACTGGATCAGGCAATTCTGTTGCTCATGATATAGATTGCTTAGACTATAATATTGCCCTAGAAAGAGCTCTGTCTGATAATATTCGTTTAATAGACGTTAATAAGGCTATCTTTGATAATGAAGTAAGGTTGAGTGTCAGTGTGATAGGATGGGGAATATTTTCATTTGGCAATGTGTTAGCAGATCAATTAAGATTCTTAGGTACAATGAGATATGATGTAGCTTCTATCATAAAATTATTAGAGAAGAAAATTTATAATGCATCAATTTCTATCAATGGTGAGTCGTCTGATCTCTCGTGTGCTTTTATAGTTGGATGTAATAGTATTCATACGGGAAAAGGAATGAAGATAGCACCTAAAGGTGGTTTTTATGACGGTGTCATGGATATGGCAATTGTAAAAGATGATATAAGTCGCTTGCAATTGCTGACAATATTTAAAAAGGTGTATACAGGAGAACATATTGATTTACCATACGTTCATATGAGTCAGATACAATCGTTCTCTATTGATGCGTTAGAAGATTCATATTTTAATGTTGATGGGGAGACCATTGAGAGCAGAAAAGTTGTTGCAGAAATCCTTCCAGAGACAATTAAGCTTTTGGTATAATTATAAACTTTGATTAGTTTGCCCTAATGAGTGCTCTAAAATCAAGATTAGCTATAGGATTAACAGGATTTCCTCTCGTTGTTTTAGCCATATTGAATGGAGGATGGATCTTTAGTATTATCATAATACTAGCTGCGACAATTGCATTTAAAGAGTTCCTAGCTTTGAAATTGTCAGATGATAACCCAATATTGTGGTTGATATTTGGATGTGTGTATGTATTAGGGTCTCTATTTTGTTTGTTGGTATTGAGGGAGATTGATACATTATTAGGGTCTTATTTTACGGTACTGTTATTTGCTGGCGTATCAGTTAACGATTCTTTTTCTTATATCTTTGGTAAATGGATTGGTGGTAAAAAAATAGCGCCATCAATGAGCCCAAATAAGACTTATGCAGGTCTCATTGGAGGATTGATAAGTTCAATAGTTTTTATATGTCTATTCGATCAATTTGTGTTTGGCTTAACTTTTGTTGATAAATGCGTATTTGTCTTCATTTTGAATATTATTGGATTTTTAGGGGATATTTTTGAATCTTCATTAAAGCGTAGAGCAGAAATAAAAGATTCTTCTCGTCTATTGATGGGGCACGGAGGAATGTTAGATAGGTTAGACTCTTTAATATTGACAACTCCGGTCACATTGTTTTATGTTATTGCGTATTATTTATGAGTAAAAAAATTAAATCTATATTGGCAACCGATTGTGGAAGTACCACGACTAAAGCTATTCTCATTGAATGGAAAGAAGATCGATATAAGCTTACTTTTAGAGGCGAAGCCCCTACAACAGTTGAAGCTCCTTTTGAAGATGTAACAAAAGGTGTATTAAATGCCGTAATGGAAGTTGAAGAACTCTCTGGTAGAACTATTCTTAATGGAGACCAAATTATTACTCCGGATAATGGAGAAAAAGGTGTCGATATTTATGTTTCTACAAGCTCTGCTGGTGGAGGATTACAAATGATGGTAGCTGGTGTAGTAAAATCTATGTCAGGAGAGAGCGCAGAAAGGGCTGCATTGGGTGCAGGGTCAATCGTAATGGATGTTCTCGCGTCAAATGATGGTAGGTTACCGCACGAAAAGATTACACGTATCAGACAATTAAGACCTGATATGATATTATTATCTGGTGGAACTGATGGTGGAACGACTACTCATGTTATGGAATTAGCTGAAATTTTAGCAGCAGCCAACCCACGACCTCGCTTAGGACAGAATTATAAATTACCTG
>DASCOP010000046.1:0-6050 GCA_036012065.1 Fidelibacterota bacterium | reverse complement strand
CAAGGTTTTACTCCATCTCGAAATCTATCTAAATTAATAGTAGGCGGAGAAGTAGACAGCACAGCTTTCCCTCTTAGCTTACCTTTATATTTTTTTAAATCTGATTTGGTTCGAATATCTGCAATTACTGTATCTAATTGTTTCTTTCCCATTGTTCCAGGTGTATGTGCAATAGGATATCCTAACATTGGTTGATAATCTGGTTCTAATAAATGGAGACTAAAATAAGTATTGTCCCAACTCACACCGTAATCCATAAAAGATTCAATTTGTACGTTCTCGAGACCAATATTGTTTAAATGCTCTATCGCCCATTCTTGTGCACGATACATATCATCAGAATTTGTTAGGCGAGCACCTAATACATCAGTCATATAAGAAAGTGTATTTGGTAGATCTGAATGATTGAGTCCTTCTTCACGAATTTGTGATACTACATCAGTATCAACAGAGTATTCTTGTGCAAAAAGAATGCTAGAAAAAATAATTAATGTTATAAATCTCATACTATTTAACCTTCCGATTATGCTGAACAATGCAAGAATTTAATGATGTGTTACCGAAGTAAAAAGAAAATAGGGATTAGAAGATAGTTATGCTAATAGCTATGCTATCCCAGCTCTAACCCCTATTTTCCCCATGCAAAATAGAAGTATAGCTCTGATAAAATTTAAAATGGTGGAGTGTCCATAAATAAATATAAGGATAAAAATTGAAACTAAATAAGTTTATCGTATCAATAAGTCTTATTTACTCATCAATTTCATAACGATCACAATAGCAATTCCTATACCAAACCCTACTGCATAGTCATCTAAAGCAACACCAACTGCAACACCTACTCCAACTCCAATTCCAGTCATTGCTCCAAGTGATAATTTTTTACCCATTTTATAGTTCCTCCATTTGTTTTTGTCGGGGTGGCAGGATTTGAACCTGCGACCCCCTGCTCCCAAAGCAGGTGCGCTAACCGGACTACGCTACACCCCGAAATTTACATGGGTGACTGATGGGACTCGAACCCACGACAGCCGGAATCACAATCCGGGGCTCTAACCAACTGAGCTACAGTCACCATTGGCTTAAACTTAAATAAGCTTGCAAACTTATTATAGTTTACGTTTTTACACAAGTAGAGTTAAATTTTTACAAATAATCCAAAATGAGCACTTTAAACAAATACTTAATGAAACAATCCTTTATTCCTTTCATTCTTTCTGTGGGAGTAATTACTACAGTCTTGTTTCTTCAGTTCTTAATTAGAGCTATTGATCGTTTCCTAGGCAAAGGATTAGATGCATTTATTATATTTGAATACCTCTATTTAAATCTTGCATGGATTATTGCATTATCTGTTCCGATGTCTCTTTTAATATCGAGTGTAATGACTTATGGAAGAATGTCACAAAAAAATGAGATTACGGCCCTAAAATCTGCAGGTGTTAACTTATTTAGTATTATCAAACCGGCATTATGGTTTGGAAGTATCGTGGGATTCTTATTATGTCTATTCAATAATTTTGTCCTTCCTGATATGAATTATAACGCTCGATTGTTAGCAAGAGATATCTATCAAAAAAAACCTGAACTGACTATTGAACCTGGATATTTTGTAGATATGATCCCACAATATACCATGATTGTTAAAGAATTAGATGGAAATCAATTTAAAGATGTCAAAATATTCAGCAAAAATACACAATCAGAACAAACTACTATATATGCTGAGACAGGTTCTTTAGAATCTAAGGATGGTATTATCACCGTGAATCTAAAAGATGGTGAAATTCATGAGATTGATTTAGAGAATTATGACCATTATCGTAAAATCAAATTTGGTACACACCAGATTATTATTTCTATGGATGATCTATTACTAAATAGAACTAGTGAATCAAATCGCACTGATCGTGAAATGAGAGTGCCTGCGATGATTGAAAAAATTCAACAAAATAAAGTATCTATAGAACAAATAAAGAAACGTATTGAAACTGTTAAAAATGATCTTGGTATTGAAAACAACGCTGATATGAGTCTTGCAAATATTATTGCTGAAATTGAACTGCTAAAAAATGATGCGACTCCTAACATAGAGGAAACAAGAGACTATAATAACGATATTCCCGTAGGCGAATATGAACAAAAAGAAAAAATACGCTCATTAAACAATAACGCAAGACAATTTCAAAATGAATTCACCCTTATTGAAAATTATGAAAAGAATAATAATAAATTCCTTGTTGAGATTCACAAAAAATTTACTCTCGCAGTGGCGTGTATATTATTTACTCTTGTTGGAGCACCGCTAGGTATATTAGTAAAAAGAGGTGGAATTACAATTGCCTCTGCATTGAGTATTGCATTCTTCCTCATCTACTATATCTTATTAATATGGGGAGAACAGCTAGCTGATAGAGCTCTTTTAGATCCTGCAGTTGGTTCTTGGATGCCGAATATTATCTTATTGATAGTAGGACTAATTATCTTATTTTTATCTGATAAAAAGAATTAATTAGATGTCGGCTGATTACTCTTTAAGAAAATTTCTAATTCTGTTTTTTTAGTCCTTGAGCTAGGTAATCTTTTTGTTTCAGAATCAATTTCGACTTCTACAACCCCTTCAGGCATATCAAATGGTTCATTTGGAATGTTTAATGTTTTATGAGCCTCTTTCATAAATAATGCCCATGCAGGCAAAGCTGCTACACTACCTGCTTGACCTTTTCCAAGACTAATAGGGTATTGGTCTACCCCAAACCATGCTCCAGCAGTAATGCTAGGAGTAAACCCAACAAACCATGCATCACTCCAATTCTGTGTAGTGCCAGTCTTGCCGCCTGCTGCATGTCTAAATTTATATTTCCACCTTACGCTTCCCCCGGTTCCTTTATCCATCACTGTTTGTAATAAATTAGTAACCATATATGCTGTTTCTGGACTTAATACCTCTTTCTGTGTGTTGGTAAATTCCTTTATTGTTTGACCGTACTTATCTTCAATTCTAGTGATTGCAATTGGAGAAGAATAAATTCCTCTATTAGCGAATGTTGCATAAGAAGCAACAATTTCTATTGGCTTCACTTCAGAAGTTCCTAATGCAATTGCATCTACAGCTCGAATTGGAGAAGTAATTTGCATTCTTCTTGCTATATTTTTTACCTGTTGCGGCGGAACCAATTCTTGGACCATACGAACAGAGATTAAATTTAATGATCGGCGTAATCCTTCTCTTAGTGTAGTCAATCCTCCTGTGCTATTATCATAATTTCTAGGAGTCCATTTTTCTTTCTCTCCTTTAGCATTATTACGATATAGGGCAACAGGTTGATTAAGAAGTTGTGTTGTTACTGGATAATTATTATCTATTGCTGCAGTATAAATATATGGTTTAAATATTGAGCCAGGTTGTCTTAGAGCTTGAGTTGATCGATTGTATTGATCTAAATAATCAGATCGTCCACCAATCATTGCTAAAATCTCTCCATTTTTACTGTCTATAGCAATAAAAGCACATTGCACTAATAAGTTTCCTCTTAAATCTTCATACAACTTCATCTGCCCATTTAACATCATCTTAACAGAGTCTTCTGGAAAGATTCCTAGGTATCCTAACTTTGAAAATCTATCATTATCTTCAAAAAGTTGAGCGTTAAATTCATCCTGATTTTTCTTTAATGTTTTCATCACAGCATCTTCTGCAATTTTTTGAAGACGGTAATCTAAAGTGGTATGAATCTTTAGACCATCCTGATAAATATTGATACCCAATTCATCATCTTGCTTCTCTAAAATTCTTCTAACATGTTCTGCAAAATAAGGAGCTTTACCTCTTGGAATCTCATAGGAAATATTATCGGGTATAATACTATTATTCTCTATATACTGTTGATGATCAATATAATCTTGATTATACATTACACGTAAAACAATAGATCGTCTTTCAATCGCTTTATTTAAATTTCTCAAAGGAGAATAGTTAGCAGGAGAAGGTAATAATCCTATCAACATTGCAGATTCTCCTATTGTTAATTCTGATGCCTTCTTATTAAAATATCTTTTTGCTGCTGACTCAATACCATAGGTTCCATGGCCGAAATGTACAGTATTTAAGTACATTTCTAGGATTTCTGGTTTCGTATAAGTCCTTTCAATTTGAATCGCTGTAATCATCTCTTTCAGTTTTCTTGTTATGCTATCCCTAAATCCAACCTCCTTATAGAGATTTCTAGCTAATTGCTGAGAAAGGGTGCTAAATCCTTGCCTAAAACTCATTGAAGAAACATTGACTATAATAGCACGAAATACACTTTGTAAATCAACGCCCCAGTGTTGATAAAATCTTTTATCTTCTGAAGCAATCGCCGCATGCTTAAGATGTTCTGGCATCTCTTCTATATCAATAAATACTCTTTTTTGTATATAAAATTCACCAATGACTTCGCCATTGCGGTCATATAATGTAGATAACATTGCAGGATCGAAAGTTTCTAAACGTTCCAAGGAAGGCAGGTCTCTCGATAGATATACAATATAGAAAATTACTAAAATGGATAGATAAGCAATTATTCTAACAGAGGTTAGAAATGATTTAGTCATATTTTTTTGGAGAAACCATTAATTCTGGTTTAACGATTTCATCAAACTCTTGTTCCGAAAGATATTTCAATTTTTTTGCACTTTCTTTTAATGAAATATTTTCTTTTAAAGCTTTTTTTGCAATTTCTGCTGCTTTTTCATATCCAATGACTGGATTTAATGCTGTTACGAGCATTAATGATTTATTTAAATTTTCTTCAATCTTTGCCTTATTTGCCTCTAAGCCATCCAACGCATTTAACGTAAAAGACTCAGCTGCTTCTCCTAATAAAGTAATGGACTCGTGAATAGAAGATGCAATAATTGGTCTATAAGTATTTAATTCAAAGTTGCCATTGGATCCTCCATAATTAATTGTCAAATCATTGCCTAAAATTTGTGCATAAACCATATTTACTGCTTCGCACTGTGTTGGGTTAACTTTCCCGGGCATAATAGAACTGCCTGGTTCATTTGATGGAAGTATCAACTCTCCAATTCCTGCCATAGGGCCACTTGCTAGCCATCTAATATCATTAGCAATTTTGTTTAGTGAGCCTGCGCATATTTTAACTTGAGAAGATAAATTAGATATAGCATTTTGAGATGATAGTAACTCAAATTTATTATCACATACATTAAATTCTATACCAGTCTCCTCTGTAATAAAGCCAGTTGCCAATATATCAAATCCTTCTACTGTATTAATTCCTGTTCCTACGGCAGTTCCACCAATTGGAAGCTGTGCACACTCCTTGACTGCATTTTTTATTCTTTTGATATCATGGCTAACCATTGAAGCATATCCAGAAAATTCTTGCCCTAATCGGATAGGAGTTGCGTCTTGCAAATGTGTTCTACCAACTTTTATAATCTTATTAAACTCTTTGGTTTTCTTTTTTAGTGATTTCTCTAAAAGCTCTAAACTAGGTAATAAGCTATCTTCTACAGCTAAAACACATCCTACAAGAGTCGCAGTTGGAAATGTGTCATTAGTAGATTGAGACATGTTTACATGATCATTTGGATGAACAAATTTATATTCCCCTAATTCCCCTCCCAATATTTCATTGGCTCTATTAGCTATTACTTCATTTACATTCATATTAGTCTGGGTTCCACTTCCTGTTTGAAATACTGGCACAGGAAATTGATCAAGAAATTTTTCTGGGTAATCAATGAGATTATCACATGCTTTTATAATAGCGTTGGCTAATTTTTTTGATAATTTTTTCTGAGAATGATTAGCCATTGCTGCAGCTTTTTTAATAATGACATATGGTAGGATAAGACTAAACTCCATTGGCCATCCAATTTGGAAATTTTCAATAGCTCGTTGAGTTTGTGCTCCAAAATAAGCATTTTTAGGTACTTTTATTTGACCAATACTATCTTTTTCGGTTCTAAACTTTGTCATTTAACCTCCCATGTATCTCCAGCATGCAGTAAATCATGTAGGCTTTTACTTTTTTGCT
>DASCOP010000045.1:0-6134 GCA_036012065.1 Fidelibacterota bacterium | reverse complement strand
TAGGGATAAAAGAGTTTGCCTGCCTATTTCACCATTGAACCCTGTAATTAAAATTGCATTATCCATGTTGTAAATTAACTCAATTGAGATGATTTTTTAAAAACTTTGTATTAAGATTGAATACCAAGTAAATTTTTTGTTCAAATGAAGAAAATTATCGCAGTTATTAATCAAAAAGGTGGTGTGGGTAAGACTACTACAGCTATTAATCTAGCTGCTAGTTTAGCTATATTGGAAAAGAAAACACTTCTTATTGATTTTGATCCTCAGGCAAACGCTACAACTGGATTATCAGATTTTGGAATTGATAGTAGTTACTCTATTTATGACGCGTTAAGCGGAAATCAAACAATAAGGAAAGTAACATCAAACACAAACTTAGATTATCTTGACTTTATTAGATCAGATCATAACTTGGTAGGCTGTGAGGTGGAATTGGTTGGAATCCAAAATAGAGAGAAACAATTATTGCGATTAATTAATAAAGTGAAAAAAGATTATGATTTTATTTTAATAGACTGTCCTCCATCTTTAGGTTTGCTGACATTAAATGCTCTTGTAGCATCAAATAATATCTTAATACCTATTCAAAGTGAATTCTTTGCTCTAGAAGGGTTAAAGAGTTTACAAGAAACAATTAGATTGGTTCAAGATAATATGAATAATGACTTAAAGATACTTGGAATCCTCATTACTATGCATACGAAAAGATTGCGCTTAGCAAGGAAAGTAGAAAATCTATTAAAATCAAATTTTAAAAATAAGTTGCTTAAGACAAAAATTAGCAGAAATATCAGATTAGCAGAGGCTCCAGATGACGGTAAACCAGCTATTATGTATGATGTTGATTGTGCTGGAGCAAAAAACTACATGGAATTAGCATTGGAAATTGTAAATGAAAAAAAATAATCAAATAGGCCAAGGAATTGGGGCTTTACTGACCCCAAAAAAATCATCTGATCATTTAGATCAGAATAGCATATTAATTAGTAAAATTATTCCTAACCCAAATCAGCCTAGAAAAGTATTCAACGAAAAGTCTTTAAAACAATTAGCGCAGTCTATCGATGAGAAAGGTTTAATAAGTCCTATTACAGTTCGAGCATCTAATAATAAATATGTTATTGTTGCAGGAGAGAGAAGATTGAGAGCTCACCAATTATTAAAAAGAAAAAAGATATTAGCATATATTATTGATGCAGATTCGAATAAAGACATAATGTATATGGCCTTAATTGAAAATATACAAAGGGAAGATTTAAACGCAATAGAACAAGCAAAGGCTTACCAATACTTGAAAGATAATCTAGATAGTTCTATTACTGAGATTGCAAAAACGGTTGGTAAATCACGTCCAGCAGTTTCCAATTCATTAAGATTGCTAAATCTGCCTAAAGAAATTCAAGATAGCATTCTTAAGAATGAGATTAATGCAGGCCAAGCAAGAGCTATACTACAAAAGAAGACAACTCAAGGTATGATTCTTCTTTGGAGAAGATTACTGAAAGAAAAAATGTCTGTAAGAAAAGTTGAGGCAGCAGCATCAAATAGTATGAAGCGCGATAAACAGATAAATCAAATTGAAAATAACATCGCAAGGATTATTGGCACAAAAGTAACTATTAAGAATAACAAAAAAACAAAAAAAGGTTTTGTAAAGATTCATTTTGATTCTAAAACATGGGATCGCGTTATTGATAAGTTGAAAAGTATAAAATCAGATTTTGAATAGCATATTCATGAAGTTTAAAAAATATAAAATATTATTTATTTCCCCATTTAATGATAAAACATGGCAATCTGAATTTAATAGGCCTACGCTAATAGCAGGCATATCATTAATAGTATTTTCTTTTATTACTTCTTTATCATTATTTATTCTTTCTATACCTATTGTGAAAGAATATTTCAAAATCACAGCTATTAATAAAGAAATTAAACAACAAGAAAAAATCATAGACAATATTAGTGAAACATTAGATGAGATAAACTTAATGAAGTCTTACATCGAAAATATTATTAACTCAGATGGTAAAAATAATTTATCAGATAATAATATTAGGTTTATGGTTACTAATAACATTCCAGATCTTCAACCCACTGATGGTATTATCAGTAATGATTTTAATGCCGCTACTTTGCACTTTGGGATTGATATTGTTAGCGATGAATCAACTCCCATTATTGCCATAGCTAATGGGGTAGTAATTTATAGTGATTATTCTAAAGAGTTAGGTAATGGAGTTGTGATTGACCACATGAATGGATATTATTCTCATTATTATCATAATGAAGAGAATTTTGTTAATAAAAATGATAAAATAGATCGTGGCATGCTTATCGCAAGAATGGGTAATACTGGAGTTTCTACAGGTCCTCACTTGCATTTTGAGATTTGGAAAGATGGAGCTCCAATTGATCCCTTAACTTTTTTCCCTAATTTTTCAAAAAAATCCGATAAATTTGAAGAAGAATCTAATGAACAATAAATCAATTAATAGTCAAACAATTATTGCTGAAGATGTACAAATTGATGGCGATATCACTCTCACTGGCAATATCACTATTTATGGAGAGATAAGAGGAGCAGTATCTACTGATGGAGCAATTCAATTAGCAAAAAAAGGCAAAATTTTTGGAGATGTAAAAGCTTCAACAATACAAATCAATGGATATATTCAAGGCGATGTTTTTATTAATGGCTCTGCCGAACTTTTGAGTAAATGTGAATTAGTAGGGGACTTGAAGTATAAAGTATTAACAATACAGGATGGAGCTCAATTTTCTGGACGTTGTGAAATAATGGAAGATGATTTTTAAATTTATAAATGAAACCTTCTAAAAGATCATTAAGCTCAATCATGTCAGAGAGCTATTCTATATATTTTGAGTTTTTTGGTATCATTCTTGCCTGGATGCTACTTGAATATTTAATTAGAAAAGATGTATCATATGTTGCTATTATTGGCGGCGTTATTCACGCATCTATTAAAGCTTATCAGGCTGTCATGAAAAAATATTAAAAAATATGTTTTTTGCTATTTTCTGATTGATTTTTTTTCCTTATGTTTCAGCGATGCCAATTGCAAAAAAATATCACCCATAATTCTGATGAATAATACATTAAAAATATTTTTTATATGTTTAATGTTAATTTCGCCTATAATTGCAGGTGGCGGTGGAGATAGTAATAAAGAATTAGATCCTGTTTATGAAGCTATTTCTCATGTTGCAGATTCAATGGATATTAAAAAAGTGGGTAATAATTATGAAGCAGGTGCTATGCATGCGCTATACCCTTTTTTTGATTTTCATAATTCTTCAATTGCTAAAAAATATGGTATTGATTTTTCTATAACCAAACATGTTTTTCTATTATTATTAGTTGCATTTATTACTGTAACCTCCATCATATTTTTAGTACAAAGATATATTGCAAGCCATACTAAAGTACCTGGAAAACCAATGAATTTCATTGAAATGATTGTTGTTTATATAAGAGAAAATGTTTTAAAGAATTTTATCGGAGAAAAATATTATAGAGAATGGGCTCCTCTTATTTATACGCTTTTCTTCTTTATTTTAGTTGGTAATTTTTTAGGCTTAATCCCTATTTTTGATTTTTTAGGTTTTATAAATTATTTTGGGTCTAAGCTTGTCAGTATTGACTATCATAATACATTTTTATATCCTTTAACCCATGGAGGAAATACAGTTACTGCCAATATCAATTTGAATTTTGCATTGGCTACTATCACATTTTTTGCGTTTACAATTGCGGGAATGAAAAAATATGGTCCAATTGGACATTGGAAAAATTTTGCTCCTCCAGGATTAGCTTGGCCTTTATATTTTATTGTTGTTCCAATTGAGATTTTAGGGATGCTGCTTAGACCTCTTACTTTGACTTTGAGGCTAGCAGGAAATATGATGGGAGGACATTTAGCATTGATAATTTTTACTGGACTTGTAATGCAGATTGCGCAATCTTATAATAGCGTTTTAATGGGATTAGTAGGAGCTAGTTTATTTTCAGTTCCACTATCTATTTGTATAATATTTTTAGAAATTTTAGTAGGATTTTTACAAGCATATGTGTTTGCTTTATTAACAGCTGTTTTTATAGGAATGGCTGTAAACGTTCATCATTAAAAAAAGGAGAAAAAGATGGGAGCAGGTTTAGCAGCAATTGGTGCCGGAATCGGTATTGGTTTAATTGGTATGGGAGTTGCGCAAGCGATTGCAAGACAACCAGAAGCCGCAGGAGAAATAAGAGGACAAACCTTTATTCTAGCTATCTTAGTAGAAGGGGCAGCTATTCTATTAGGTTTATTATCTCTTTTCTTAGGCTAATATAAAATAGAAAGGAAATTATGAATAATCCATTATTTGTAGTCAGTCCAGGTTTATATATCTGGTCATTAGTGATATTTTTATTGGTATTGCTTATTCTGAAAAAATATGCATGGACACCTTTGCTTGATTTTCTTGATCAGAGAGAAAAAGAAATTGCTGATTCTTTAGCAATGGCAGAGAGTGCTAAAGCTGATCTGGAAAAGGTTAAAGAAGAGTCTAAAGAAATTCTTAATGAAGCAAAAAATCAAGGAAAGTCTATTGTTAGTGACAGTAAACAGAAAGCTGAAGATGCTGGGAACAAGATTCTTAATGACGCTAAAGCAAAGTCAGATGAATTTCTTGTTGAAGCAAAGTCTAAGATTGATCTGGAGAAAAAGAGAGCAATTAAGGAAATTAAAGAAGAGGTAGTTGATCTCAGTCTTGATTTAGCATCTCAAGTATTGCAAAGGAATGTTAAAGATGATGATAATAATCAATTCGTACAATCATCGCTTGAAGCAATGAAAAAAGATGAAGCAAAATCATAAAAAGATAAAAATATATTCTGAATCATTATGTGCTTCAGCAAATACTTTTGAGAATTTCCAAAGCATCAAAGGATCATTGGAAGATTTACTTGTTCTATCTAAGCAAGATCTAACTATTAATACATTCTTAAAATCTAAACTAATCGATTCAAGTCAGAAAATGGATATTTTCAGAAAAGCTTTTAGTGAGGCTTTTAATAAAGAATTATTGGATATTTTACTGGTAATGATCGAAAATGATGATATGAATTTATTAGTAGAAGTAAATAAGGGCTTCGTCGCTTCAGCAAAGAAAAAACTTAATATTGCATATGTTGAAGTGACATCTCCATTTACTATGGATATAGAAGATCAAGACAGCTTAGTAGAAGAGTTAAGCGATATCACTAATAAAAAGATTAATATTAATTTCTCAGTTAATAAAGAATTGATTGGGGGATTAAAGATTAAAATGGATGACATGCTATTTGATAGCAGCTTAAAAACAAAATTAGAAAATGCAAAATCAAAATTAATAGGGGTATAAATGGATATTAAAACTAATCAAATCGGTGATTTATTACGCGACCAAATAAAAAATATTGACAATAATGTTGATGTTAATGAAGTGGGTGAAGTTCTAGAAATTGGAGATGGAGTTGCTAGAACTAGCGGGTTAGGAAACGTAATGAGTTCTGAGTTAGTCGAATTTCCAAATAATGTTTTTGGTATGGCACTGAACTTAGAAGAAGAAAATGTTGGTGTTGTACTTTTTGGAGATAGCAGTCTTGTAAAAGAAGGCGATACTGTAAAAAGAACAGGAAAAGTAGTAGATGTGCCTGTAGGAAAAGAATTATTAGGTCGAGTAGTAAACCCTTTAGGGGTGCCAATGGATGGAAAAGGTCCAATTAATTCAAAACATTCTTTACCAATTGAAAGAAAAGCATTAGGAGTAATGCAAAGATTTCCAGTAAAAGAACCATTACAAACAGGGCTCAAATCAATTGACAGCATGATTCCGATTGGTCGAGGTCAAAGAGAGTTAATTATTGGAGATAGACAGACAGGAAAATCTGCTATTGCTACAGACACTATTATTAACCAAAAATCTACTCATGACGGTGATAGTCCAGTTTACTGTGTATATGTTGCAATTGGTCAGAAAGCATCTACAGTTGCAAAATTAGTTGGTGAGCTTGAAGCAAATGGAGCTATGGAATATACTACAGTAGTAGTTGCAAATGCGTCTGATCCTGCTCCATTACAATATAT
>DASCOP010000044.1:7500-12982 GCA_036012065.1 Fidelibacterota bacterium | reverse complement strand
CTTCTTTACCTCTGATAATTAATTTGGCCAGTAAATATATTCATCGCCTTCTTCATATTCTTCACCAGTATGCTTATCGATGAGCATTGGAACATTAGCAACGCTTGGCCATAATGGCTCTGCTTGTTCTAAATTATGTTGATCAAGCAAATCATCTAATAATTGTACTTTTTTTGGATAGTCAGCAAGAACATTATTTTGTTCAGTCGGATCTTCTTCAAGATGGAATAGCCACTTTTGATCAGCTCTGCTTGTTCTGATTAATTTCCAACCTTGGTGAAGGACAGTTTGTTGATGTCCTTGTCTCCAGAATAAAGTTTCATGGAGAATGCCTTTTTTAGATCCTTTTACAAATGGTACAAAATCTATTCCATCTAATTTTCTATCACTTGGAATAATAGCATTTCCTGCAGCGGATATAGTATGAAAAATGTCATTATGGTGTACTGCAGGTATAAATTTAGTTCCAGCTTTAATTTCATTAGGCCATTTAGCCATAAATGGAATGTGCATTCCCCCTTCAAAATGGGTTAGTTTCCATCCACGATAAGGTTTGTTAATATCAGCAAGCTCTATATAACTTGCTCCTCCATTATCGCTGGTAATAATAATTAATGTATTGTCTGTTAATCCATTTTCTTCTAATGCATCAACAATACGTCCTACACTTCTATCTAATGCTGTAATCATTCCGGAATACACTTGCAAATTATGACCTTTTGTATGGTGGTGAACGGCTTCTACATCGCTTTTTAGAGCCTGTAGAGGATTATGTACTGCCCAATGAGCTAGATATAAGAAAAATGGTCTATGTTTATTCTTTTCTATGACTTTAATTGCTTCATCTGTATAGTAATCAGTAAGATATCCTCCCGGAGCAAACGCAGGGCTCTTATTAAAAGATGCACTAAATTGACCTTTAGCCCATACCATGTTATCTACAGGGTGGCTAGTTTTTGCATTTACAACACGTTTATCATTTTCAGGTAAATAAAGCCCACCTTCCATGAATAAACTATCATCAAATCCTTGGTCATTAGGATGGCTTCCGCTCAATCTTCCTAAATGCCATTTTCCAATATGAGCTGTATAATAACCGGCATCCTGCAATACTTCGGCAATAGTAATTTCTTCCGTAGGAACACCAGCAGAAAATATATCTTTTGCATCATCATAAAGATTTTCTTCTATTTCAAGTTTTAGTTCGTCATCTTGGATATCAGATATCCATTCCATTAACTTTAAAGCGCCTGGAAACAGTGGTGTAAACTCAAATCCAAATCGTGTTGAATAACGTCCTGTCATAATTGATGCTCTGGATGGAGCGCACATTGCATTTGCTGCATATCCATTTTCAAAAATCACGCCATCATGTGCAACTTGATCAATATTAGGAGTCATTAATAAGCCACTTCCTGCTCCTCCATTATAAAAAGAGATATCATTGAATCCCAAATCATCTGCAAGAATCAAAACGATATTAGGACGTGTATCATCTGCACTTCTAATAGCAGGACCTTGATCCCAATTTGAAGATCCTTCTGATAGAACTGGTCTTGTAATATTTAAAATTTTTGGAAGTGCCCAAACAGTAATATTAACCCTATTCTGCCAAGTTATCAGACCTATGAAAAGTAAAAAGAATATGCTAGCTGTAATTTTTCTCATCTTACTCCCACTCAATAGTAGCTGGTGGCTTACCTGTACAATCATAAACTACTCTACTGACTGTTGAGATTTCATTTACAATACGATTAGAAACTTTTCCAATAAAGTCATAGGGAAGATGAGCCCATGTTGCTGTCATAAAGTCAACAGTCTCGACTGCTCTTAAAGCCAACACATCTTCATACCTTCTTTCATCACCAACAACGCCTACTGATTTTACAGGAAGATACACAACAAAAGCTTGGCTCAGAGAATCATATAAATTTGCTTGCTTTAGCTCATCAATAAAAATTTTATCAGCTTTTTGTAATACATCGATTCTATCTTTTGTGACTTCGCCCATAATTCTAATTCCTAATCCAGGACCAGGAAATGGATGTCTCTTTAAAACACTTTCAGGCGTATTAAGCTCTTTTCCAATCTTTTTGACTTCATCTTTAAATAAGTCTCTAATAGGTTCTACTAATTTAAGATTCATTCTCTCTGGTAATCCTCCTACATTGTGATGTGATTTAATGACACTAGATTTATGTCCATCGGAAGATGATTCAATTACATCAGGATAGATAGTGCCTTGCGCAAGCCATTGAATATCATCAATTTTTTTTGCTTCTTTTTCAAAAACATCAATGAACGTGTTTCCAATAATTACTCTTTTCTCTTCTGGATCAGTAACACCTTTTAATCGATCAAGAAAAATATCACTAGCTTCTGATAGTTGAATATTAATACCTAAATTCTGGAAAGTAGTCATCACTTCTTCTACTTCATTTGATCGTAATAAACCATGATCTACAAAAATACAAATTAGATTATCTTTGATACATTTATCTAATAGCATAGCTACAACAGAAGAATCAACACCGCCAGACAAGCCTAGCAATACTTTATCATTATTAACCTGATTTTTAACAGAAGAAACCATTGATTCTATAATATCTGATGTCTCCCAATTTTTTTCACACTTACATATAGTATAAACAAAATTATTTAAAATCTTTGATCCTTGATCAGTATGGGTTACCTCTGGATGAAATTGTAATCCAAACCATGACTTTTCTACATTTTGAAAAGCAGCAATGGCGCAATTATCAGATTCTGCTATCGCAGAAAAATTATCAGGCAATTGATCTACTTTATCGCCATGACTCATCCAAACATCTAAAGTATCATTACTGAAATTAACATTATCAAATAAAATTGAATCTTCTAACTTTCTTATACTAGCATGACCAAACTCTCTCTTATCTGAATTAATTACCATTCCATCTAATTCTTGAGCTATTGTCTGCATTCCATAGCAAATACCTAGAAGCGGAATTTTAAAATTAAACAATTCCTTATTAATCTTAGGTGTATTAGCCTGTGTTACTGTTTCTGGTCCTCCAGAAAGAATAATACCATTAGGGTTCATTGATTGAATTTTTTCTATAGATACATCGCAGGGCAATACCACAGAAAATACTCCAATTTCTCTTACACGTCTTGCAATGAGTTGAGTATATTGAGATCCAAAGTCTAGGATGATGATTGTATTATTATTCATTTTAAGATAGATAATATGTTATCTAATTTATCTTTTAAATTATTTCTATCCACTACTAAATCTATAAATCCTTTTTCTAATAGAAATTCTGCAGTTTGAAAACCTTCTGGCAACTCTTGATTTGTAGTTTGTTTAATTACGCGCTGACCAGCAAATCCAATTAAAGATTTTGGTTCTGCTATAGTAATATCTGCCTGCATTCCAAAGCTTGCTGTAACACCTCCTGTTGTAGGATAGGTAAGAATAGAAATATAAAGCCCACCTCTTTTTGCAAACTTTGCTAAATGGGTGCTAATTTTAGATAATTGCATCAATGATAATGCACCTTCTTGCATCCTAGCACCACCAGATTGACATAAAATAATTAATGGACAATTTTTATCTGATGCATAATTAATAGACTTAGATATTTTTTCACCTACAGCGCTTCCCATACTTCCGCCTATAAATTTAAAATTCATGATTGCAATTACTACATTCTTACTATTAATTTTGCCATAATAACATTCTACTGCCTCTTTATTTTCTGGCACTGATTTTAAAATGTCTTCATATGCCTTATTTGCTTTAAAATTGAGCATATCAGTTGATACAATATTTTCAAATAGATGTTCACGCTCTTTATCAAGCATTATATCAAGATACTGTTGACTAGAAATTGGAAAATGAAAACTACAATGATGGCAAATAGAATTGGCAGTCTCTAATTCGGGAATATAAAGAATTTCACCGCAATTACATTTTTTCCACAAGTCGTTAGGCAATTCTTTCTTATTCGAATCTTGAATATTTTTATCTTTTCTTGTAAACCAATTCATTATTATCCTGTATTGAATGATCCTATATAGTTAGGTACTAAATTGTTAATAGATTTTGTTTTTAACAAATCAAAATTACTCTCTCCTATATTTAATACATCTTTCACTGATGGTTGAGCAATAACAATATTTTCTGAAAGATTATTGATATCCTCAATCAAATGTTCTGGACCATAATATATTACTGTTCCATTATTATTTTTTGACAACTTTTCAATTGATAAGGATTGAGGGTCTGTTTCTAGAGTATAGTCACTCTTATTTGATATGTATTTTGCATGATAGACAGTATTGCCATGTGAATGTATGATGATAGTAATTGGATTATCTTTTGTATCTTTCATATGAGGAAATAATATCACATCAAAAGTAGATATTGGAATAATGGGTATGTCCAATGCAATCGCTAATCCCTTTGCATAGCTTAGCGCAACTCTAAGGCCAGTAAATGATCCTGGTCCCATTGATATTGCAATCGCATCTAAATCGCTAAATTTTAATGAAAGTTTTTTAATCAATTCTTCTGTTATTATAGGCAAACTAGTAGCACTGTCATTATTTATTGGTGCAGATAATTCATGAGTCTTATTGTCATGTGTAATAGCAACGCTACATTCTTTTGAAGATGATTCGATTCCTAGAATATTCATTATAGTTTTATTAACCTTTCATTGTCAGAAACATATTCAAATCTTATCTCGATTTTGTTACTTATATCAATACCTGCAATTAATTCTGGCCATTCTATTAACGTAATTGCTTTTTCGTTTACTAAATATTCTAATCCACCAATCTCTAAAAATTCACCTATTGATTTTAGGCGATATAAATCAAAATGATATAAATAATGATCATTGTAAGAATATTCATTTAGAATTGGATAAGTTGGAGATGAAATAACATCATCAAAACCTAATCCATTAGAAAATCCCTTGGAAAAAGTTGTTTTTCCAGAACCTAAGTCTCCTATTAACAGAATAACAGATCCGTACTCTATGGATTGAGCAAATTTCTTTGCAAATTTAAATGTTTCTTCAGACGAAGTTGATTTGAATGGCTCTATTGGTTGCATATTAAGCGTAATATACAAATATAAGGAAAAAATAAATACCGGCAATGTCCTACTCTCCCACACTGGTTTCCCGTGTAGTACCATCGGCGCTATAGAGCTTAACTTCCGTGTTCGAGATGGGAACGGGTGTGGCCTCTATGCTATTGTCACCGGTAAGCTTTATGGAAATTAATCGCGATTGTAGCAGAATATTAAAACACAAGTCATACAAAACTATTGAAAAAGCCTTCGAAAAATTAGTACTACTCGGCTGAATGCATTGCTGCACTTACACCTATAGCCTATCAACGTCGTCATCTCCAACGATTCTTATTATCTTACGATATGAGAAATCTAATCTTAGGATGGGCTTCGTGCTTATATGCTTTCAGCGCTTAT